>NZ_CP117969.2:305000-552500 GCF_028743515.2 Imtechella halotolerans
AATAGTGTGTTTTTTGAACTTCCAACAAAGGTTATTAATCCAGATGCTAAGATAGTACCCCTTTCTCTTCAATTATTGCTTGAAAATGCGGTGAAACACAATGTAGTAAGTGAACAGAAACCACTACGGATTCGTATCTATGAAGAAGGGAATAATCTGCTGGTTGAAAATAATCTTCAAAAAAAACAAGTATTACAAGATCGTAAAGGAGTAGGTCTACAGAACATTATAAATCGCTATGCTATAATTACAGACCGAAGAATACATATTAACCAAAGCGATACTGTCTTTTCTGTACAGTTACCGCTATTAACTAAACAAATAAGTACTATGGATACCACACAATTTAATGAGAGCAATGCGTACATCAAAGCTCGTCAGCGCGTAAAAGAAATTAAAGACTTTTATGGTAATTTGACTTCCTATTGTCTAGTAATACCCTTCTTGATTTTTATAAACTATCAGGTTTCATGGGGATTTCAATGGTTTTGGTTTCCTTTATTGGGATGGGGTATGGGTGTAGCCATTCATGGATTTACGGTGTTTGGATATGGAAAAACATGGGAAGAAAGAAAGATCCGCGAACTTATGGAACAAGATGAAAAAACATCTAAAAACTGGAAATAGACTAACTATGGAACAAAAAGAGTATCATAAAGAAGATCGCTATCTACAGGCTGTAGAGCGTGTTAAAGAGATAAAAGGTTTTTACACCCATCTTTTGGTGTACATCCTTATTAATTGTATGTTATTGTGGCTAAATACCAAAGGTTTTAAAGAGCCACTATTTGAAATTGATAATTTTTATACAATTTTCTTCTGGGGAATAGGTCTTGTTTTTCATGCTTGGGGTGTATTTGGGAAAGGATTATTGTTTTCCAAAGACTGGGAGGCACGTAAGATTAAAGAATTTATGAAAGAGGATCAATATAATAAGTGGGAATAGGTTAAAAATAATCCTAGCAAAGAGATGCATTGCTTATGAGAATTATAATAATAGAGGATGAAAAGCCGGCAGCTAGACTTTTACAACGGAAGCTGGAAAATATGGCTATAAAAGTGGAGTGTATGCTGCATTCTGTGGAAGCCTCTTTACGTTGGTTTAAAGAAAATCCACATCCCGATTTGATTTTCCTAGATATTCAACTATCAGATGGGTTATCTTTCGAAATTTTTGAAGAAATAGAAATCACTAGCGCAGTTATTTTTACTACAGCCTATGATGATTATGCTCTTAAAGCCTTTAAATTAAATAGTATTGATTACCTGTTAAAACCTATCGATGATCAGGAATTGCAAGTAGCTTTTGAAAAGTTTAAGATGCGGATTCCATCCAAGGAACAGGTGGTGCTCGATTTCAATCAGATTAAACAATTTCTTGTAAATCCTTTGGAGAGAAGCTATAGAAAGAGGTTTACTACCAGAATAGGTCAGCACTTAAAAATGATTTCAGTTGAAGAAATTGAATGTTTTTACAGTGAAAATAAAGGGACCTATGCCTTTACCTTGGAAGGGAGGAACTATTTATTGGAAAACACCTTAGAAGACCTTGATCAAGAACTTGCTCCCGAAGTGTTTTTTAGAATAAGTAGGAAATTCTATGTAAATATTAATGCAATAAAGGACATTGTATCCTACACGAATTCCAGATTGGAAATAAAGCTACACACTTATAATGAGCTGCCAATAATTGTGAGTAGAGAGCGTGTGAAAGCATTTAGGGATTGGTTAAATACCCATTAAATTGATGAGAAGGTACCCATACTTTCAACGCAGCGCTCTGCACATTTTTCTCCATCAATTGCCGCAGAAATAATACCTCCTGCATAACCAGCACCTTCGCCACAAGGATATAATCCTTTGATTTGCACATGTTCTAAAGTAAATGAATCTCTAGGAATGCGGACAGGTGAAGAAGTCCTTGATTCAGGAGCATGTAAAATAGCCTCATTGGTAAAATATCCACGCATAGTATTGCCAAAGGCAACAAAGCCATCTCTAAGTATTTTGGTGATAAATGTTGGAAATACTTCACCAAGTTCTACTGATGATACTCCCGGTTTATAAGAGGTTGTAGGTAGTGTGGAACTTACCTTTTTTTGCGTAAAATCAACCATTCTTTGTGCAGGGACAGCCTGAGTTTTTCCAGCTTTCAACCATGCTCTTTGTTCAATTTCTTTTTGAAAATACATACCTGCTAAAGGAGAATCGCCAAAGGCTTTAAAATCTTCTGGACGGAGTTCTACAACTATACCAGAGTTGGCAGTGGATTGATCACGTTTACTTGGAGACCACCCGTTAGTTACAACTTCTTGTGGGCTGGTGGCGCAAGGTGCAATAATGCCACCGGGACACATACAGAAAGAATACATTCCTCTTCCGTGTACTTGTTTTACAATACTGTAAGCTGAGGGAGGAAGATAATCGCCTCTGTCATCACATTTGTATTGAATCTTATCAATAAGAGATTGCGGATGTTCGGCTCGTACTCCTAGGGCAAATGGTTTTGCCTCTATATATATTCCTTTTGTATATAACAATTCAAAAATATCTCTAGCTGAATGTCCAGTGGCAAGAATGAGTTTTCGACAATGCAACAAATCTCCTGTAGCCGTTTGAATTCCATGTATTTCATTTGATTTTACAAGGATGTCGGTAACACGTGTATTAAAATGAATTTCACCACCTGAAGCAATAATTTGATTGCGAATATCCTCAATTATTTTAGGAAGCTTATTGGTGCCTATATGTGGGTGGGCATCGATAAGAATCTCTTTAGTGGCACCAAACCCTACCAAAAGCTTTAGAATACGCATTACATCCCCTCGTTTTTTAGAGCGGGTATATAACTTACCATCACTATAGGTGCCAGCGCCTCCTTCTCCAAAGCAATAATTAGAATCTTCATTGACAATATGTTGAAGGTTAAGCGCTTTAAGGTCTCGTCTTCTTGCCTTTACATCCTTTCCTCTTTCAAGGACTATAGGTTTTTTTCCCAATTCAATGCAACGAAGTGCTGCAAAAAGTCCTGCAGGTCCAGCACCCACAATTAATATGGATTCTTGTTGCGATACTTCAGGATAAGAAGGCAGACTTATTGGAATATCCTCAAAATCTTCATTGACAAAAACGAGAACTTTAAGGTTGATTTTAATGTTTCGTTGGCGCGAATCTATCGATCGTCTTAAAATTTCTATATGTTTAATTTCTGAGAGGGGAATACCGCTATGTTGGGCTGTGGCAATATGCAGTGCTTCCGAATTGGCTGCAATTTCAGGAGATACTTGTAACGTTAATTCGCGTTGCATAAATAAAAATAAGCGTACAAATATACAGCAAACTGATCAACTGAAATTAACATCCCTTTAAGAATCTCACTTTTGCAATTAAGTATCTTAGCAATTTAATACATAAATTAATTGAAAATTAACGCAAATAAGGCCGCTGCATCAACTCGTTTTTATAGAAAATTGCATCGTTGGGTGGCTATTCCACTTTTAGGTGCCATGTTTTTATTGGGCGCCACAGGATTGTTATTGGCATGGAAAAAGGAGCTTAAATTAACACCTGAGGTTATTGCAAGAACAGCATTTGAACAGCAAACTACTCTTTCACTGGATAGTCTTCAATTAAGAGCTGTCACCTATATGAAGGATTCCTTACAACTGGCCTGGCAAATAGATCGTATGGATGTACGACCAGCCAAAGGAATTGTTAAGGTACGTTTTGAAGAACATTTTACAGAACTTCAATTAGATATCTATTCAGGTGAAGTGGTGTCCGTAAGACAACGAACTTCTGATATTATTGAAAAGATTCATGATGGATCAATTTTGGATTTTTTGATTCGGACAAATAACGACGAGATTAAGCTAGTGTATGCTTCCTTAACTTCTCTTGGACTTATGTTGTTGAGCATAAGTGGATTCTACCTTTGGTTTTATCCAAGGCAAATAAAACGTACTAAAAGACAAAAACACTAAATTTAACCTTTAAGACGAACCTAAACCAACCAAAAAGTATGAAAAATCTAGTATTAGTATGGATGATGATTACATCCGTAACTCTTTTTTCACAGGACTTTTCAATGGAAGTTGTAAAAGGCATGCAACCTCGGAGTATTGGACCTGGAGGGATGAGTGGCCGTGTAACTGCCATTGATGTGGTTCATTCCAATCCAGAGATAATGTATGTAGGAACGGCCTCAGGAGGACTGTGGAAATCTTCTTCTGGAGGGGTCACTTGGCATCCAATTTTTGACAAAGAGGTAACAGCCTCTATAGGAGCAGTGGCTATACAACAATCAAATCCTAGTGTGATTTGGGTGGGAACTGGAGAAGGAAACCCACGAAATAGCTTAAATGGAGGATATGGAATTTATAAATCACTTGATGGTGGAAGATCCTGGAAGTCTATGGGACTTGAAAATACACGTCATATCCACAGGGTGGTAATTGATCCGACGAATCCAAACACCGTATATGCAGCGGCCATTGGATCTCCTTGGGGAAATCATCCAGAAAGAGGCGTATATAAAACCACTGATGGAGGAAATACATGGAATCTTATTTTACATACCAATACTAGTTCAGGGGCTGCAGATTTAATAATGGATCCCACGAATCCAAATAAGTTGATAGCTGCTATGTGGGAGCATAAGAGGGATCCTTGGTTTTTTAATTCAGGAGGCCAGGGAAGTGGACTCTATATCACTCATGATGGAGGAAATAACTGGAAGAAAATAACGGATAAGGAAGGGCTTCCAGAAGGGGAACTTGGGAGAATAGGAATCGCAATCGCTCCTTCAAAACCAGCTATTATTTACGCCTTAATAGAAGCTAAAAAGAATGCACTTTATAAAAGTGAGGACGGAGGTTTCTCATGGAAAATGATTAATGATAAAGGAGAAATAGGAGACAGGCCATTTTATTATTCTGAAATTTATGTTGATCCTCAAAATGAGAATAGATTGTATTCCATTTTTACGTATGTGAATGTTTCTCAAGATGGAGGTAAGAGCTTTGAGATGCTAATGCCGGCCTATGGAGTCTCTAATGGAGTACACCCAGATCACCATGCATGGTGGATTCATCCGGAAAATGGGAATTTTATGATAGATGGCAATGATGGAGGAATGAATATTACCTATGATGGTGGAAAAACCTGGAGGTTTATAGGAAATCTTCCCGTGGCTCAGTACTATCACATTAATACAGATAATGAGTATCCATATAATGTGTATGGAGGAATGCAAGATAATGGATCGTGGAGAGGTCCAGCTTATGTATGGAAAGCCCAAGGAATACGCAATTCATATTGGCAAGAAATTTCTTTTGGAGACGGATTTGATGTGGTTCCAGACAAGGATGATTCCAGGTATGGTTATACCATGAGTCAACAGGGAAATGTGCAACGTTATGATCATGTTACTGGAAATAATTATGGAGTAAAACCGACTCATCCAGATCCTAAAGTATACCTACGCTATAACTGGAATTCAGCTATTGGACAGGATCCATTTAACAATAGTACGGTATACTTTGGAAGTCAATTTGTACACAAAAGCACTGATAAAGGTCTGACATGGAAAATCATTTCTCCTGATTTAACTACCAATGATCCAGAAAAGCAAAAGCAGTCCGAGAGTGGGGGACTTACCATGGATGCTACCGGAGCTGAAAATCACTGTACAATTTTAGTTATAGAGCCTTCTCCCATAGAAGAAGGGATGTTATGGGTAGGAACGGATGATGGCCAGGTACAAATAACCAAAGATGGAGGAGTAACTTGGAGTAACGTTACTTCGGCTATAAAGGGGATGCCAAAAGGTGCTTGGATTCCTCAGATAAAAGCCTCCAATAAAAATAAGGGAGAAGCTTTACTTCTGGTCAACGATTACAGACGATTTAATTATACACCCTATGCATACCGAACTAAGGATTATGGAAAAACGTGGCAACGTATTGTTTCTGAAAAAGATGTGAAAAGTTTTACCCTGAGTATCGTTGAAGATATAGAAGAATCTAATTTATTGTTCTTGGGTACAGATGATGGGTTATATATATCATTAGACGCAGGCGATTCTTGGACTAAATGGACAGAGGGATACCCAACAGTACCTACTGCGGACATGGTTATCCAAGAACGTGAACACGACTTGGTTATTGGTACTTTTGGACGTTCTGCATGGGTGTTAGACGACATCCGACCATTACGAGCTCTAGCTAAGGATAAGTCAATTATCAACAAGGAGGTGTATTTGTTCAATCCCCCTGTTGCATACCAAGCAGCTTATCAACAGCCTACAGGTAGTAGATTTGGCGCTGATGCAATGTATCAGGGAGAAAATAGACCGTCTGGAGCTATGATTACTTATTACTTTAATAAAGGTGAATCTAAATCAAAGGATTCTGTTTATTTGAATATTTATGATGGCGAACGTCTTATTAGGACGTTAAAGCAAAAGGCGCCAACAGAAAAAGGGATGCATCGCTTCTTTTGGAATATGGACGAAAAAGGTGCCCACCGACCTTCGCGACAAGTAAGTAGAAGAAATAGTGAGCCCGGTGGAGTACAAGTTGCCCCAGGTACCTATAAGGTAAAATTGACCTACTTGGATCAGACACTCGAAACTTCTATAGAAGTGAAGGCTGATCCTCGTTTGGAAGTTACCAATTCATCTTTGGATCAAAAATATGCTGCTTTAAAAACATTAGAAGGGTACTCTCAACTAGCTGCTGATGCCACAAAACAATTGGTAGAAAGTAAAGAGATTGCGGAAGCTTTTGAAAAAGAACTTTCCGGTTTGAGTAAAGAAAAATACAAAGATGCCATTAAAGCTTCTAAGGAAATTGTAGCTACAATAGATACCTTGCTAAACGGTTTTGTAGGGACCGTTGATAAGCGACAAGGAATTGTCAGAAATCCTGAAATAACGGTATCTCAACAAATTAATTTAGCCACTGGCTATGTAAGAAGTCGCCCTACAGGAATAACGGCAACTGAAATCCAATTAATGGACAATGCGAAGAGGTATTTAGAGGAAGGATTGGAAAAAGTTAATACTTTCTTTACCCAAGAGTGGACTGAATATAAAAGGAATATAGAAGCCACTGAAGTCACTAAATTTAAAGACATCAAGCAATTTAGGATGAATTAAGAATTGAATGATATTAAAAACGCCTGTTGAATGTATTTTTCTTCAGGCGTTTTTTTATTAGAGAGAAGTGGTTAGCTGTAATTTTCTACTTCCATTTCGTTCATGAATGACCACTTGAAGTCTTTCTTTTTCGGTGAGAACAAATTTGGGCACTACATATATGAAATGATACTTTACTCCATGAAATATCGTATCGGGTTTATTATGTATGTAGATGGGCTCCAGAGGTATTCTTTGAAGTGAAGCTTTCCTTTTTTTACTTCCGCTTATTCTATAAATAGCCAGATACTCGATTTCGAAATTTATACCTGAGTAATTACTCATTTCTAAAGCAAGGTAAGTTTCGGACCCGTAGTACACTGGTTTTCTCAGTTGTAATTGGATATCATTAGTACTGTTAGTGGCCAGTGGTCTTTTTGGATTATTACCTATGTAATCACTAAATTTTCTCAAATAGGTAACCCTATTAGTAATGCTATCAGTGGTGTTTATTAACGATTTTGGTATTGGCTGTAAAGGGGTTTCGTTTCCAATACTTTCTTTATTAGTGATGAAATAATTGAATTGAGGAAGTGTATTTGAATAGGCCAATATATAGGAGTACAATGAGCCATCTTCTGTCACAATGAGAAGATTACTTTCTGGCCCTGGATGCGCTTGTAATAAACCAAAATGTTGTGGTTTTTCCCTATTATATGTGAATAGAAAACGAGTAGTCCCTGTGATTGCTTGGCGGATAGGCTTTGGAAAGAATAGGGCCACATTTTTTGATGAGTTAGCATAAATAGTATCCAAGGGAGGTTGGGCTTCTATGGTGTGCAGCGCAGTTAATGCAACTATTAATATATAATTTTTCATTAGTTAAGAAATTGAGTGGGTTTAGTTGATGTCTTTAGAATTAGTTGGTAATTATCCATTATCATAACTTTTACATGTCGATTATTTCTTCTGAAAATTCCCTTAATTCCATGTACTTGTGGTATTCCAGCTATGGAGATATCCCTAACTGCATCATCTATAAGCTGTTGCTCTGCTTCAGCGCGAAAGCTATTTTCAATATAAATACCTTCATTGCCATCTTCCAGGTCAAAGGCTGTTAAGTGTATCAGGTGCTGGCCAATACTTTTAATGGTAATCAGAACCCGATTAGGTTTGAACGAAAGAAAGCCATAAATAGGAGTATTCTTTGGAAATAGTATTCCATAAATAGTTATTTCTTTGGAAAGTCGCATCTGTAAACGCTGTTCTTTTTTTACCATTTGGGTACCATCAACATAGGCATACAATTCTAGATTCTGGGAATGAACATCCGCTTTCTGAAATTTAGGGAGAGATCGATAAAATTGTTCATGTTCTAGGATTATTTCTTTGATAGGGATAGTTGAGGAATCCATGGAACGAAAGTTACTCTTAGGTTCTAGTTTTTCAGGTTGTTCCATGTGATTAGTTGCCATGGAATTAGTTTTCTCGTTGTCATAGAGACCTAGCCTCATAAGTTTGAAATGTCTGCTTTGTCCAAGGGTATATACACTATCGATAAGATGTTTTTTTTTGAGACTATCTAAACTAGCATGATGATGTCCAACAGCGTCTAATGTCGTTTGATCATACATACTTGGAGGGGTAGTTTGTCTTATTTCTTTTAAATTGTTTAGGGCCTCTAATCTGGAGTGATATTCCCTTTGATGGTCTACTAATTTTGGCAAAGGCACCTGATTATGATCTATAACATCTGAATGGTCATCAGTAAAAAGAAGTATGCAATAGGCACCTATAAATAGTATAAGACTTATAACAATGACTATGAAAACAATTTTATTTTTTGGTAGGAGCATAATTATCTAGTTTACGTAAGGTGTTTTCGAAGAAATTTGTAATAAGCAAGCCATGTGGATTATGTGGAAAGTTTCTATCTACACGCATTAGGTTTCCAGAAGTAGTGAGTTCATAGATGTCAGTTATAGGACCTCTATTAATATTAAATACAGTTCTGGTTGTAAAGGGAAAAGGTTCTTCTTGAATATCAACAATGGATTCTATTGAAATTACCTTTTGCACCAAGGCATATTGCAAAAGGCGATTATAGACTCCATCAACTTTTTTTTGATGATAAAGTGCATCAATGGAACTGTTTCCTAACCAAAGTGCCTTTTCAAGATTTTTTTCATAATTGCTAGCATCAATACCATAAAAATATTGATGAAATAGAGTAAGATGTGTTTTTGATTCTACTTCAAGGTTCTCTCTTTGAGAAACCATTTTTAATGGAATTATAGACCCATCGCTATTAATCACAAAGGCGCTATCCATACTGTTGTTATGAAGTTTAATCACCATATAGGTTGAAAAGCAACAAGTGATGACAGATCCGAAAATAGTGGCCATTACAATAAACCGATTGGTGTGTAGGACATCGTAAATGTTTTTATAGGGTATTTTCATGAGTGTTTTTTTATTAGAAGTTAACCGCCTGTAAAAAGGCGTAATACAAAAGAAATGGCCCTACGATAGAGCTTAAATTTTAGAACAACAATGAATCCTATTGAAGCACATTCAATTAGAGGAGCAAAAAACTCTTGACCCCAATCGGTTCCAAAAAGTGCCGTCCAAAAATTCGTATTGATTTCGGTATAGAGGTAATTGATAAATACATTTACTAGAAAAAAGGCAGGAACTAGCATATATATACCTGTATATAGTTTAAAAAAATTATAGGCAAGACTTCTAAACTTTTCAAATACTGCTAAACTTATTACCAAAGGGAAAAAGACTTGCATAATACCTAGTAGGAAGTATCTTTCAGCGAGAAATAACGGATAGATGAATATATCTAATAACCAGAGAACCACAGCAGCAATAAAGGCGAGCATTTTTAATCCGTATAAAGGCGTTACTAGTGCTTCATAGAGTATTGCCATTGCTTTTTTTGCAGCTTCAATGGCACCTATATCTTGTTCCAAATCTAAATCTTGTAACTGTAATGGTAGAAGTGCAGGAGCTGTATAACGATACTGAAATTCAATAGATACAAGGATGCTGTCCAATACAGCTAATACCTCTGTGGAAAATAGGACTAGGATAATGACGGCAACGTTTTTCGCTAACTCTGTTGGAGTAAGCCCCCAAGTCTGTCCATCAGTAGCAGCTATTCCTTCATGATATTTCTTTAATAAATTAATCATGAAAAAAAGAATCGCCAATGTTTTCATACCAGTAATAGTATACTGTGAAAAGTTACTGTTTTTGATGGTTTGAAAAACCGAATCCATATATTCTAAACCTATTCCTAGAAACATGAGTTGTTTAAAATTGGGTTATTCGACTGTTGATTTTTTCTTGCATTTTGCGAAATGATATCACCTCTTTATATCGTTTAGTTTTTAAGCTGACTTCAACTAGAAGCTCATCAGATTGGGATTCATGCACTTTTAAAAGTGTAGCGCGTTCGGCATCTGTCATTTTTAAAAAGTGGCTCGTTAGTATTTTATCTACATACGAAATACTTTCCATGGCATATACAAGGATGTCCTCAAAGGAGGTAATAACTTGTGGAATTTCCTCGTAGGTAATGTATGGCGAGTTTATAATGCTTTTTACGTCCCTGTTAACCATGTTCAGTAATTGTTGGTTGTTTTTAACCAATTTTTTAACTGCATTTAGCTGGCGTACTGTTGTGCTAACCTGTTCAATATGGTCTTTCTGTTCCTTAAGAAATTCAACTGTTTTCAATAACTGAGAAGTTTGCTTAGCGGATTCCACAAGTTGTTTAGCAAGACTGATAAAGTTTGTGTTGTCATAGACAGGCATTCCCTGTCCCATGGAACTGGTAGGTAATAAAATGACTAAGATCATGACCACCACCGAAATGTTTAGTTTTTTAATTGGATTCATAGGTATAAAGTTTTAATGATTACTCTGTGTTTTGTTATTGTGTAAGAAATTTTTAATTGCTATTTCCATATTTCCAGTTGAATTATAATACCTCATAATAGTTTCGTTTTCCACCCCATCAGTGAGGTATGCTGCGTAGACTTCTGGGGGTACTTCTAATCGGAAGACATTACTTTCACTCCCTATTTTGATGAATATTTCAGTAAATTTTCGGATCCCAGTTAGGTTATTCCTTAAGGAGTATAACTGATGGAGGTCATGGATTGAAAGATTTAAACGGGTCCTTAATTCTTCGTATCCTTTTTCGTTTTTTAGACTATAAATAACCTGGGTGTTTTCAAGTATACTGGCAGAGGTGCAATTATTAGGTAGTTGATTTATAGATTGAAGGATAATACCTATGGCACCATTTTGTTTGCGAATAGCTTGGTAATAGAACTCAACACTTTCCAGAACTCCCTTGAATTTAAGCTGCTTAGCAAATTCGTCGAAAAGTATAATTCCTTTATCTGTTCTATTATTCCAAATGGTTCTTTGAATGGCAGACTTAATTAGTTTAAGCATTACCGACAGCATTTCTTTATTATCCTTTACTTCGTCTAATTCGAAGACAATCAATTTTTTATCTTCAAGTTTAAAGGTTTGATCAGTGCCCGGAGTAAACAAAAAACCGTATAAACCATCCTTAACATATTCCGAAAGGATATGCAAAAAGTTATAGGTGCTAAAGTGCTTTTCACTTAATGTCAACGTAGAACTAAGAGTCTCTTTCTTGCGGTCCACAAAATCATAAAATGATGTCAAAGAATGGTCTGAGTGAATTTGTTGATAATAGTATAGCATTACCTTTTTCATGGCCACCTCCTTGCCTTTGGATATCTTTTTCCCTTCTGCTAATAATTCCAGAAGGAATACTGATAAATCTTCTATTTTTTCTGGAGTTAGGTCTGCTTTATTAGTGATGTAAAAGGGATTAATACCTAGGTTTTTACCATGCTCATATCTGAGTATGATATGATCAGACGGATATAGGTTCGCAAATTTCGCATAGGATCCTCCAAGGTCAATTATAACTAATCGGACCCCCTGTTCAAAGTATTGCCTAAGTATGTTATTGGCTAGGAAAGATTTTCCTTCTCCAGTAGGTGCAAAAATGACAAAGTTTCGGGCCTTAATACGCTTCTTTTTTTCATCCCAAACATCTTTTAGAACTGGTATGGTATGTTGCCGGTCATTAAAAATGATTCCTGCAGGATCGGAGCGATAATTTGTATTATTGATATATAAACAAAGGGCGTGTTTTAAGTCGCTAACATATAGGTCTTCATCACTGAAATTAGAAGAAAAACCAGGATATGAGTTAAGAAAATAGTGTTTGCGTTCTTCTCCTTTTGGGTAATAAGGGAGAATGTCTAATTCTTTAAACTCAGTGTTAATTTTGGAAGCAATACTTGGCAGGTGCTCTGGATTTGAACTCCAAAAAAGAATATTTAAATGCCCACGAATAATGCGTGAACTCTCATCTAAGTTTATCCGTTCAACTATTTTTTTTAATTTAGATAAGAGCACTTTGTTCTGAGTGCCGAAGTGCACACTCTTGCTTAGTTCTTCAATTCTCTTCTCTAATAGTTTTCTCCATTTAAGCTTGTCATCCATATAAATGATATGATTGACAATATGGTTTTCATTTAAAGATAACCCTAGTCCATCTAGAAACCCCTGATGGAAGCTGAAGCTGTCGGTTGTAAACAGGTCATTAATTTTGCTGGTTTGAAGGGCATCACCAAAACAAAGCTCGCTGTTTACAGCTAAAACATCGAAATGATGATTACCCACACAAATACCCTTAGTAAGTTGGATATCTGTATCAAAATCGTGATTAAATCCATTAAAATAGCTATGTGTGTGCGCTATGATGTCATCCTGGTTAATGGGAAGTAAGGCAAACTTTCTACTATTATTTATAAAAGATACAGCTTCTTGAACAGCTCTTTTAAAGGAAAATACTTGGTCTGATAATTTTTGAGAAATTTCTTTGATTACTTTGGTAAATGGATTGACATATTTAGTGGGGTTGGCTGTTTTGTGTAGCGGTAGAACAAAGAACATATAACTGTTATGGAGAATATAATCCCTGCCTTTAAAGTGATTGAAGGTCGCTTTCTGTAAAAAAGTGTTTTTTGGTAATTGTGTTCCTTTAAATGTTGTTTTTTGGTAGATATCCTGCTTGTGAATGATGGTGCCAATAGGGAGATATTTAAATGCTTGAAACCAGGTGTTGTGTATTTCTTCAAAATCTTTATCAGCCAATGAATAGATCTCAGGTAAAATAGTCCTGAAGCATACCACTATATTACCATTGGAGGTAAATAGAGTGTTCTCCTGAATATCTAAAATAGGGTGGTAATCAGCCAAATTAATTTTCATTGTAAAAGAGTTGAGTTATTTTTTTAGTACTGATAGTCTTTGGAAATTTTTTTTTAAAGTGAATGGCTGTTGGATGTTTGGTGAGGTAAATGAGTACCACATACAATTTTACATTTAGACTGCACATAAAAACAATCAAACCAATACTGAAGGAAAATATAATGACTAGAAGTGAGCCAATAATAGAGGTCATTTGTAATGCGAACAATGATACTGGAAGTCCCATAATTTTTGCTCGTTTTCTAATGTCTCTATAGGGTATATAGGATTTCATTATACAACAATGCCAATTAAGTAGGTAAATATGCCAACTACCGCTCCCGCAATTAGAACAAAGATGAGCACTCTAGTAATACCTTTTTTTAAATCTGCATTTTCTCCGAAGAAATGCCCTGCGTTAAAAAGGAATCCTACAAGAAAAATGATTCCCAGTATGATTGGAAAAATAGCCCTTATAGTATCTGAAATATCATTTACAGAATTTTCAATTCCTCCAATTTGAGCAAATAAGGGATAGGATAACAGTACAATAAGTAGCAGTGCGTACATTGATTTTTTCATAGTAAATCGTTTTAGGTGGATGTTTAAGTATAGAAGGAAGTTAGTGTTTAAAACACTGTAAATAAAGGTGTTGTGTATTTTTGTGAATAAGATATTGTTTGGTGTTGAATGTGCTTATTTGATAGTAAATCACATTACATTATATTAGGAAATGCCTTTGAGATGTTCATAACTTGTGGCGATACACGTTTTGGGAGTGCTAAAAATGCAAATGGCAGTAGGTAACTACACTTAGACTTGAACTCTATAAATAAATCAATGGTTAGAGAGATTTAAAATGCACATTGGGATAGCATCTTAAAATGGTTTTTAAGAGAAGATGTAGAAAGCGTAAAACTGTTAGTTCGTATGAGATATTAAAATAAAATAGAAGAGAATTAGGTTGTCTTTGGTATGTAGACATCCTGAGTTTATTGTGTAGTATTTATTTGAAATACAAGTTAAAGAGTAGATCTTTGAAAGTTATCTATTTCTTTTATCCTTACTTTTCTTATCAAAGCAAATCAGATTAAAAAGTTGTTTCATCCTAGAATACACTCGATCTCCATAATATTCTTCCAATTCTGTTGGATTTAAACTGGTGGTAGCATGCGTTCTTATTTTATTTGCAAGAAAGAGATCATATCTTGAAAGCAGAATTTCTCCTAAGACATTACAATTTTTTCCAAAATATTTCCCTTTAGGTTCTACTCCTAAATCATCAAAACAATAAAATTGACGATTGCCATAATCTTCAATGATGTTATATCCAATACTATTAAATCCAAAAACAATATTTCTGGTGGGGATAACCTCGTATGGGCGTTGATGAGGAACAATATGCTTCAACAAACGGATTAAAGAAGTTTTACCACATCCTACGGGACCAGTGAGTAATATGCCTTTGTGTATGTCAATCCCTAATTTTTCGCAGGTTGATTTGTCTTTAATAAAGTAGGAGCATAATGAAAAGAGAATTTCTCGGTCTTCTGGGTAAATTTTAAATTTCCCTCCAAAAAGGAGTTTTCCTTTTACATTTAGGTAGGTAATGATTTTATTAAAATCATAGATAATGTAATCACCGTTAGGTTGACCAAGTTCGTACCGAACAGGTCCTTCCTTTATTATATGTGGGTAGTCTAGTTTCATAGGAATTGTTTAAGTTTTGACCTTTTCCATTTATCTATTATTGATAGAGTATTCTTTGGCAAATAGAGACTTAAGATCCTATTTAAGGAGATTAAATGGTACTATATATTTTGTTTTTTTCTAAGATTTTAACAATGTCATTATAATCATAATACAAAAGCCCTCCTACTTTGGAGTACGGTAAGGTACCTTTGGCACGCATTTTTTGAAGCGTACTATGGGAAATTCCAAGTAATTTTACCACTTCATTAGATTTCAACCATCTTTTAGAAGTAGGTCTGTTCCGATGCTTGAACATTTCATGGATTTCTTGAAACAACTCGTTTTTTAACTCTTGAATGTACTTAGAAATGATGACTGACTTTTCCATACGAATTTTTATTAAAACAAGGCCATCACTATGTATGAATGATTTTTAAGGGATGATGGCCTTGTGAGATTTGACTTGGAGGCTAAAGTTGGACTATTTTTTTGACTTTAGTTCACCATCTTCACGTAGTTACGAAAGATTTTTTTAAAGGTGTTTAAGGTCGTGTTTTCCACTAAATTTTGAATTTTTGAGTTCTTTTGCGGCAATTGAGTCATGATTCTAACAACGTTTTTGTTGGGTAAGGACTGGAGGGTAACTACGATAAATCGTTTTCTGAGTTTATTTTATCTTGAAACCTGGTAATTAGTTTGTTGAGAAAGGTGGATCTGTTCTTTTTTCGAATTTTTATTTCTGAATAGGTTTTATAGATATTATCTAAAGTAAGATCAAATAGTTGTTCAAAAGCTTGAGCTATTGCTTTAATATCTTCATTTCCGTTATTAATGGCGTTTGAGGCTTGTAAGGCATAGATGAGTTCAACAAGTGAGGTTTTTGAGGCGGTCCATTCTAATGATTTTGTACTTATTTTTCTTTGTTCAGGCTGCTCATTATGTTCAATCTCATTTAGTAGTGTATTTAGATATTTAATGAAATTGTACTTTCCTTTAATACGAGCCCATAAGATATCATGAGAGGTAAAGAAAGCGGGATCAAGATAGCTTAGTTCAATTATAGATAGTATTGGAAATACTTGGAATTCACGGGTGAAATATTGTTGGTCAAATTTGGTGAGTTCTTGCTCCATGTACTGTATAAAATCACAATGCTTTGTAAAGAACTTGTTGATACGTTTTATCTTTTTCTTTAGAAATGACAATTGACTGGATACACCAATTTTTGGCATTAACAATTCGCAGGCGTATACGTCACTATAATAGAACAGTCTACTCATAGGTTCTACTTTTATTTTTTTAAAGAAATTAATTTCTTCATCAACTGAAGAAAATCCATGTTTTACAATGTGATTTTTTAAATGGTACAAGGCACTATTGAAAAATTGTATTCCTTCACTGGCTTGTTTCGCACTAATTCGCTTGGTGGTTTCAATATGATAATAGGTTGTTTCAATATGCTCTAACCTATAATTATACATTTTATGCATGGTTGTTAAATTATTGGTTACGGTTATATGAGTTGGGATGGCTCTTTGAGAGGGCCTGAAAAATACTCTTTTAGAAATAGTAACTTTCCTAAAAGCTGCGCAGCATAATTTCCTTTAGCCTATCTAGAGGTGAGATTCAAAGGAATAAAGTGGTAGATTTTTTTTAACAGATTTGGGATTCCAGTTTTAGTTATTTAAGTTATTATATTAAAAAATCTATTTGGCTGCAAACTATTTAAAATTTACTGGTTTTCAAAAGGTTAAGGTGTTTTATGATAAAGTAATCCTTTTCAGATATGAAATAATCCTTTTCAGATAGTTTTTGTATTAAATTAATATATAAGATTTTAAGATTAGTATTTAATTACTTATATTGATACTCTGATTTTTGGGTGTAAGTTCTTGAAAAGTAATTGAATATATAGATTGAACAGGGTTGGAAGTGTTTTAAATCTGGTAAAAGTTGTAGAACCAATAAATTATTTAGCCATGTTTAGAATTGAAAATCAATCACGATTAAAAGGTATTTATAAGCAGCTACTTGAGATCTACAAAGGAAATTATTCAAGTCGTATTGATCGCACTGATTATTCCGATGATTTGGAAGTATTAACAGTGTTGTTGAATATGGTTACTGAAAAATTACAGCCTTTATCAGTACTACAAGAAGATATTGATTTTAAAAATTCCTCCACTTCCTTAAATATTGTTATTATAGTAAATAATGATTTTAAGATAATGGAATCAAACAATAGTTTTTCTCAACTGGTAGGCAAAGAGGGAACACAACTTTATAATCAACCTCTTGAAAATTATTTAGCAAACCAATCTATAGAAGAATGGTATAGGTTAAAGAAGGAATTAACGCATACTTCTACTATCGAAAATAAGATCAATTTATGGTTTAAAACAAACCACGCTAGACCGTGCTCAGGGATATGTACAATAGTTTCATTTCCAAGAACTTCTTTGTTGTATGGAAAAAGAATTTTAATAGCGAGCATTAGGGTTGAAAATAAAATATCATGTCGAAGTGTTCATAAAGACCAATCAAGTTTGGGACGTACAATGCTAGATGTTAAGAAACAGAAAAAAGTAATTCCAGCACTCAATGGTCGCGATATTTCAATTCTCATTTCTATAGAAAATCATGTAAAGAATAACTTGCAAATGCCATTAGTTACCCTAAGGGAGTTGGCTCATTCTTTTGGAACTAATGAGTACAAAGTAAAAATTGGATTTAAAAAACTTTTTGGAGTATCTGTTTTTCAATTTTTGAAAAATGAACGATTAAAGAAAGCACATGCCTTAGTTAAATTCACTAGTATTCCAATTAAAGAAATAGCATTAACAGTGGGTTTTAAACAACCTAATCATATGTCAAGAGAATTCAAAAGGCGATATGGATATAATCCTACCGAACTGAGATAAGGTAAAATTTTGGGAATACCAGATGTAAATTTTATGATTTTTTGCTAGATGGAGGTGTTTGTTTTTAACAGACTTCTAACATATTATGCGTATCAATTTGATAGATTTGTACCCATATGGATTACAGATACCTTAGGAAAATATCGACACTGTTTTTTCTTTTCGTTTTTCTATCAACGAAGGTTTCTGGCTTGCATATATTGAATCATGGTGATGACCATGAAGATTTAGCACATTGTATCCTTTGTGACCATGCGACTGCATTTAACGGCACACCTGTTTTATTAGCAAGTGTACAAGAGTTAGAAGTTAAAGTCGTTCCAGTTTTTGTTGATAAAGAAATTACTTCTTTATACGATGTTCCCTTCTTTTCAACTAATTTTTCTCACAAGTTATTTACGAGGCCTCCTCCACAATTCGTACACTAGGTATCATACATTCCTCTTTTATATAGGTTTGAATACTATGCGTTGACATGGTATTCTAGAGCTATATACATTTTTATATTCGGATACTTTTATCTCTGGATACTTTTGGTTTATTACCCAATTGGGCATTGTCCTATTTTGAGTATTCTTCCAAAGAAAAGGTAGCCCTTAATTGAATCATGATACCTTGTTGTCAACATATAACAACGGCGAATTGCTCGCTGTTGATTTTATGCCTGATAGCCATCCCTATTGTGATATCTAAATCCTTTATAAATGAATCATTTATAAAGAATATTTAGCATATCTAAATCTATTATTTTGCTGTATACCAACACTTTGTATAAAGGGGTTGTCTATGCCTGTTATTTATAAGTATTACAAAATAATTGTTTTAAAACAAAAATCAAGTTATGATAATTACAAAAGAACTTACCAAAAAATACGGTGATTTTACTGCGTTAACCAATTTGAATCTCCATATCAATTCTGGAGAGATATACTGTTTGTTAGGCGCTAATGGAGCTGGAAAATCTACCACTATTAATCTTTTACTAAATTATATTAATCCTACCTCAGGCCAGGCCTACATAAACGGAATGGACGTACAAAAACAGGGTAGGGAAACCAAAAAGTATATAGCTTACATACCAGAAAATTTGATGCTTTATCCAAGTCTTACGGCTATTGAGAATTTGGACTACTTTTCAGGAATTGCTGGAATCAAACTTCAGAGAAAATCGTTAGAGGAACTTCTTTCGAAAGCCGGATTACAGTCAGAGGCGTTTTATAAACCTACCGTAGCTTTCTCTAAAGGAATGAGACAAAAGGTAGGGATCGCTATTGCATTGGCTAAGCAAGCCAAAGTATTGTTACTTGACGAACCTACTTCCGGATTAGACCCTAAAGCAAGTAATGAATTTGGGCATTTACTCCTACAGCTACAAAAAGAAGGAGTGGCTATTTTAATGGCCACACATGATCTTTTTAGAGCTAAGGAGATTGCAACGCACATTGGGATTATGAAGGGAGGAATACTTCAGCACGAATTTAAAGCCTCTGAAATCACCTTGCAAAAATTAGAAGAAGTGTATTTACAAACCATGAACTATAAAGAGTTGCATCATGATTAAAAGAACATTACTTAAGGAATTAAAGGAACTTTTCAGAGATGGTCGAATACGAATAACAATTGGGATTGTAGTACTACTTTTGGGAACAGCCATCTGGGTAAGTGGGAGTCAGTATATAGAAGCAAAAGCTAATTTTGAAGCTTTCACTGAATCAGAGAGAGAGACCTGGGAAGGTCAAGGGGAGAAGAATCCCCATTCTGCAGCACATTATGGTACCTATGCATTTAAACCAGAATACCCCCTAGGGTTATTGGATAAAGGGATTGATAAATTCACGGGAACCTCCATATTTTTAGAAGCTCATAAGCGCAATGAAGCCCAGTATATACCTATAGCGGATAGAACTGGTTTGGCGCGTTTTGGTGAATTAACCCCAGACTTTATATTATTGTTTATTATTCCCTTGTTGATTATTTTAATGGGATATAATAGTTATACAAAAGAAAATGAGCAAGGAACATTCTTATTGTTAAAAAGTCAAGGTGTAAAAAAACACTCGTTGCTTTTGGGGAAATGGACAGCATTATTCATTCCTATAGCAATAATATCTTTGGTTCTTTTTTTAATAGCTGGACTTATCATCTCTAATATTAAAGATTTAGGAAGCTTTAGTTGGGGTTCCTTGGGGATTTTACTTCTAATTTATTGGGGATATTATATCGTATTTATAAACATAACGTTATTTGTTTCTCGAATTTCTAAGAAATCAGCTATTGCGCTAGTGAGTTTATTAGGAGTGTGGATCGTTTCCTGTTTATTAATTCCTAAAGTTGCAAGCAATATTGCCAACTCAAAGTACCCCTATCCAACTAGGCAGCAATTTACTTCTACCATTAAGAAGGAAAAGGAGGAAGGGTTAGATGGACATAATCCCTGGAGTGAAGCCGCTAAGCAACTGGAAAAGGAGACCCTTGCTCAATATAATGTGGATAGTGTACATAAACTACCCTTTAATTATGATGGATACAGAATGCAAAAAGGGGAGGAACATGAGTCTGAAGTATACAGGAAACACTATCAGAAACTAAGACAACAATTTGCTAATCAGGCCTCTACATATAGAGCATTATCTGTGTTGTCTCCCTTTTTGCCCACTCGATTTCTGTCTATGGGAATTGCTCGAACTGATTATTATACTCATTGGGATTTTGAAGACAAGGTAGAAGATTATCGATTGTCTAAAGTTCAATTTCTCAATGAATATTTTGCTAAAAACTCCAAGTATGGAGATTGGGGCTTTGAAGCTGATGCAAAATTATGGGAAAAGCTACCTGAGTTTACCTACCAATATCAACCATTTAGTGAAGTGTTAAGGCAACAAAAATCGTCTTTATTCATTTTGGGGGGCTGGTTACTCTTTACTTTTTTCCTATTGTTTAACGTTAAAAATAAGATCTAAAATGTTAGTATATAATTTTAAGTATGAATTAAAAATTCTATACCGAAATCGGTGGGTTCAGCTCCTCACAGTTCTTTTATTGGTTTTGTTTGTTTTTGCTGGATATAACGGTAAACAAAGAGTAGATAAAAGAATGGGGGATATACAAGCAGCTCAAACTATGGTAGAGTTGTCTGACGCAAAAACCCTGGCAAACTTAAAAGCCATTGAAAATGGAGAAGACCTGGGATTAAGCAATTGGATCATTCCAACCTACCCAATGAATGTTGGAAATTTAAGTCCCAGATTGGTGGCTATGCCTGCAAACGAAATGGCTTTCATGGCCACTGGGCAGAGTGATATTTACACTCATTTTGTGATGCCAACAGTGTTTGGTGATGATTTTGCCATTAATGTCTCCGAAATGTCGAGTCCAATCCAGTTGCTTTTCGGGAGTTTTGATCTGGTGTTTGTTGTGGTGTATTTATTACCGTTGATTATTATTGCGTTTTCCTATAATATTCTTTCTGAGGAAAAGGAACGCGGATCACTGCGTTTATTGGCCTCTCAACCTATTTCAATCCGTCTTTGGGTGTTGCAAAAAATTGGGGTTAGACTATTTTGGATGTTACTTATAATATTTTTAGTAACAGCCCTTGTTTTTTTACTAAACACTATTAATTCGTGGGATGGATTTGTTACATTTTTAGTGAGCTGTAGTGTGTACATGTTTTTCTGGTTCACTTTGGCTTTTGCTGTAAATATCACTGTAGGTAAATCGGTACAGAATGCTTTTGCTCTATTGGGTTTTTGGATAGTGTTTGTATTGTTAATACCCTCTGGTGTAAATCAATTAAGTGATAACCTATATCCTATTCCTCCTAGGAGTGAACTTATTAATGAAGTGAGGGAGCATAAAGCAGAAGCAACTAAAATGCAGGATGAAATATTGGATAATTTTCTTCGTGATCATCCGGAATATGCCATGTCAGAGGGAGAACAATCTCGTTCCTTTTGGCATAATTATATGGCATCTCAAGAAGTTGTGAAGACCCAACTTGAACCATTATTATTTGAATATGAAAAGAATCTTGGCCTTAGACATCAATGGGTTGACAAACTGCAATGGGTGTCTCCAGCAATTTTGACCCAACAAGCACTAGTAAGCCGAGCAGGGACTTCGAAGATTGATTATGAAAATTTTTGGAAACAAGCCTCTCAATTTGGTGAGATTTGGAAAGGCTATTTTATTCCAATGTTATATACAAATCAGACGTTTACTTCTTCTCATTTTCAAGAGTTACCGGAATTTAAGTATGACTTTAAAAGTCATAGAATTTTCGATGTAAGAGTGTTTGGAGTGCTACTACTAACGGTATTAATTATGCTTTTAACTGCATTGAAATACAAACTATCAAAAAAGAAAAATGAAATCATATTATAAATAAGGATATGAGAGATAAACAAATATTTTTATGGATAAACTTATTGATATGGTTGTTTATTCAAGAGGTAAATGGACAAAATAAAATCCATGGAACCGTATTGGACGCTAATGGAAAATACCCTTTGATTGGAGCTTCGGTAATGATCGAAGAAACGAGTCAAGGTTCTATAACTGATGCACATGGAGGGTTTGAGATTACGAATGTAATTTTTCCTGTGCAATTAAAGATTTCATTTGTTGGTTATGAGACTATTATACTGAATGTAAAGGAATATCCTGCAGATTTTATAGTGAGATTGATTGAAAAGCCTCAGGAATTAAAAGAAATAGTTGTGTCTGCTTTTGAAGGAAGTAAACGACTTAAGGAAATCCCTGCGTCCGTAGCTAATGTTGGATTTCGTGAAATAGAAAGGTATAACTTAACAAGCCCTCAACAAGCTCTTAATACCTTACCAGGGGTTAAATTGGAGTCTACAACAATTGGAAGATATTCCCTTAAGATTCGGGGAGGAAACCTTGGGGATATAGGTCATGATGATGGGTATAAGACCTATTGGAATGGTATTCCTGTAACTTTAGCAAGTGGAGGACTTCCATTGGGACAATTTGATTATGGTAGTGTAGAGACGATGACTATTATTAAGGGGCCATCGGGAAGTATTTATGGTTCAGGATTAAGTGGCGTTTTATTGTTAGAAAATAGAAAACCTTCGTATAAACAATCTAGTATACAAACCGATTTTTTTGGAGGAAGTTATGGGACCTATCGTTATGGGCTTACCTTCACCACCGGAGGTCAAAATAGTGATGTAAGATTACAGTATTCCAATGTTCATACAGATGGCTATAGAGAGGAGGCTGCTTCAGATAATAAATACGTGAATTTGAACGCTAGATTTTTCCCCAACGAAAAGCAAAGTTTATCTCTTATTGCACAGTATGTTGATCGCAGCTATGGCATACCTGGGAATCTTACGGCAGAGCAAGTAGCGGAAGACCCAAGACAATCTACTTTTTCTAGAGAATTGGACAATGGTTTAAGGGGTAAAAATATGCTAATAGGAGCCTCTCATACTTTGCGTTTTGGTAAAGGTTGGGAAAACAACACTTCTTTTAGTTATCAAGTCTATGAAGGTAATTTTTTAATTGGTAATCAGTATTTTACTGTTGCTGATAGGAATATAACAACTGCATTTTCTTTAAGAACGGCCACTACTTACAACTTTAAAGGTCTATTTGGAAATCATGCGAAATGGATTTTTGGTGCAGAATACACACGTGGAATAAATGAATTTAATGAATTTGGAAATGGTTTTGAAAGTGCTATTGTAAGTGCGAGGACTGCAACTGACCGTTCTGTTCTCGGGTTTAGCCAACTCGAATTTGAACTTCCAAAGGATATAACTTTAACTCTAGGTGCAAGTTTTAATAATTTTCGTTTAGATTTTCAAGAACGACTTTTACCTATGGAGAATCCTTATTTTTCAAAGGAAGTGAATGACTTTTCACCTCGAATAGCCTTGACAAAGAAAATTAGTGAAGGATTATTTTTATATACCAATGTGAGCAAGGGGTTTGCTCCTCCACCAAGAGGTGCTATAGATAATAACGGAACCCAATTAAACTTTAACTTAGAGTCTACTAAAGGCTGGAACAAGGAGTTAGGAATACGTGGAAATACATTTAGTGGTCAATTTTTTTATGATATAGCGCTTTATAAATTAGATGTAAAGGATGTAATTCTTCCAAGGGTCTCTAGTAATTTACAAGGGATTGAACTCATTGTTAACGAAAATGCCGGAGCTATAAATCGCAGTGGAATTGAAGTAAGGACAGAATATTTGGTAAGGTTGAGACCAGAAAGCAAGTTCTCAAAGGTTGGAGTATTTAGCAGTTATACTTACATGAATCATAGATTTGAAACTTATAATACTATCGAAACTGATCAAAATGGACAGACCACAGAAATTAGTTTTAACGGTAAGCATGTGCCTGGAATCCACCCTCATACCTTGGTATCGGGCCTAGATCTTGTGTCCAAATATGGAGTGTACCTTAATGGTACCTATTCATTTTATGATGCAGTGTACTTGAACAATAGTAATGCTATTTCCGACAACGCCTATCAACTTGTTGATGTTAAAATTGGTTTTAAAAATTCATTGAATACCAATTGTTATTTGGATGTTTTTGTTGGGGGTAATAACCTATTAAATACCAGTTACAGTTCAACTCATCAGTATAATTCCTCTTTTGGAGCCTATTATGATCCGGCGCCCGGAAGAAACTTTTACTCCGGAGTTAACATTAAGTATACTTTTTAGGGAGTTAACTGCGCATTGTATTTGTTTGTTAATCAATAGAATATTTATTGAAAGTAACCGGTGTATCACCATTTTAGGATAGGGCTGAAATGCGTAGTTACTGGTGTTATGAAGGCTGTCTCAGATTTGAGGCAGCTTTTTTAATGATATTCAATTGAAAGGACCTTTTTGGTTGAATAAATTTCTCTTGAAAATACTATATTTTGTTTTAACTTTAGGGGTAATTATAAAATACATCCTTATTGTGTATTGAAAAACAGTTAGTTATGGAGATTAGATTTGTATTGCTGGTACTGTTTGTTTTTTTATCCGGATGTAAAAATTCAGACCAAAAAAAAGAAAAGTTAGTTGTTACTGCGACTAAAATGTGTGCTCCTATTACAACGGATAGAAGTTGGTATTTAAGTGAAAAGAAAGCTCCTTTGTTTGAGGGAATGGGGGAATTGCATTTTCCTATATCCACCAAAAATGAATTGGTTCAAAAGTATGTTAATCAAGGGCTTGTTCTAGCGTATGGCTTTAATCATGCCGAGGCTGCTAGATCATTTTATTATGCCACCAAACTTGACCCTAATTGTGCAATGGCATTTTGGGGGTATGCCTATGTTTTAGGGCCCAACTATAATGCCGGTATGGATACAGATAATTACAGGTATGCTTATCAGGCCATTCAGAAGGCACTAACACTTTCAAAGGAAAAAAATGTAACACAAAGAGAAAGAGATCTTATCCAGGCGCTTTCAACAAGATATGTGAGTAGCCCTGTAGAGGATCGGTTGGATTTGGATATAGCGTATGCCGATGCTATGAAAGCACTCTTTAAAACGTATTCTGAGGATGCGGATATTGGAGTTCTCTATGTAGAATCTTTAATGAATCTTCATCCCTGGGATTTATATGACAAAGAAGGTAAAGAGAAGAAGTGGACTCCAGAAATTGTTTCAGTTCTGGAAAAAATAATTGAAAAATATCCTAGGCATCCAGGTGCTCACCATTTTTATATTCATGCCGTGGAGGCATCAAATATCCCTGAGAGAGCCCTTAAAAGTGCTGAATTGTTTGATAAAGGATTGGTAGCCAATGCTGGGCATTTAGTACATATGCCATCTCATGTGTATATACGAACTGGAGATTACCACAAGGGGACTTTGGCCAATTTACAGTCTATCAAGGTAGACAGTGCCTATGTGACTGCCTGCAATGCACAGGGTGCTTATCCATTGGCCTATTACCCCCATAACCAGCACTTCATGGCGGCAACGGCAACTTTGGAAGGGAATAGTAAATGGGCACTATATGCTGCTGAAGCCTTAAAAAGCACTATAAATAAACAGTTAATGAAAGACCCAGATTGGAGTACCATTCAGCACTATTATACCATCCCGTATTATGTTTATGTGAAGTTTGGAAAGTGGGATCGTATTCTTGACATGGAAAATGAATTTCCTGAACTAGTGTACCCTACAGCAATTTGGCATTATGCAAGAGGTATGTCATATACAGGAAAGGGTAATTTAATGGCTGCTAAAATGGAGCTTGAGGCTCTTGAAAAGGTGATAGGTACTCATAAAGAACTTAAAGAAATAACCATTTGGAATATAAATTCGGTATATGATTTAGTCCAAATTGCGCAAAAAGTATTAAAGGCATCCATAGTAGCACAAGAAGGTGACTTTTTACAAAGTATTGATTTATTGAAGGATGCTGTCGCCATTGAAGATTCCCTAAATTATAATGAACCACCAGATTGGTTTTTTTCTGTACGGCATTATTTAGGAGCTGTCCAATTGGAAGCAGGAGCATATGAAAATGCCATTAGCACCTATCAGCAAGATTTGAGAAATTTACCTAAAAATGGCTGGGCATTAAGAGGATTAAGTTTGGCTTATTCAAAATTAGGAGATGAGTCAAACAGAAAGAGAATAGAAGAGATGTTTACTACAGCTTGGCGTACAGCAGACATGAAAATCAACACATCGATTGTTAAATAAGTTTAAAATCTAAAGCACCCAATGTAGTTTCGAATTACATACGATAGATGATTTTGAAATGTTCACAAATAATCATCATGTTTTCATCGAATTTCTCACCATAAGGTTCCATTTCACGTGTAAAAAATGCCTCGTGTACTCTTTTCCAGTATGCTAAAGATTTGTCTCCTTCACCTTCAATTTCTGCAAACTCGGCGGTGATTTCATTATAAGGAGTCGGTACAACTTTAATGGTTTCAATGATGGCTTTTGCATTTCCTTCCCAGTCTGTAATAATATACTGATCACCAACTTCAGGGAGTTTCTCATGATTCTTTTCAAACCACCAAAGTGAGGTGGCTGTTGCTTGTTTAATTCCTTGGACAACTAATGATGCACATTGATCTGCATCTTCTTTATTGTCACAAAAATAAAAGGAAATGGGTTCTTGTATTCGTTTATTCATGGGGTTTTCTTGTAGAAAACGCTCCCAAATCAATGTAACAGACTCTTTTTTATTGCTTTCTTTCATTTCTCCAAAATTGCTGAAGCTGTAAAATAACTGAATTTTTATGATTGATGTTCTTTATAAGTACATTTTGAATCATTTTTTTAAAAAAAACTGTTTTCAAAGGGGATTGTAGGTTTTTGGTTTATCTTTAGCGTAGTATTTCTAATAACGAAGATGAAACCGTACATTACTGTATATGGTCATCGTATTTCATTTATAATCAGATGTATAGTTTAAAATAATATGAAAAATACAGCTTCATTTTTATCATTGTTTATTGTTATTTCACTGACTGGATCTCTTTATGCCCAGAAGATGACTTCTTCTAAAATTGATGCGTTGCTTGAAAGAGTGTTGGAATCAACGCCATCTGTTGGTATTGCTGTTGCAGTAGTTAAAGATGGAAAGCAGATTCATTCAAAGGGTTATGGATTTAAATCTATTAATGGTAAGGAAAAGGTGGATCAACACACTCTTTTTGCTATAGCTTCTAATTCAAAAGCCTTTACAGCAGCTGCATTAGCCATATTGGTGGATGAAGGAAAATTAAAATGGGATGACAAAGTAGTTACTCATATTCCAGAATTTACCATGTATAATGAGTATGTTACTGCCAACTTTACTATAGTAGATCTATTGACACATCGAAGTGGCCTTGGACTTGGGGCTGGAGATTTAATGATTTTCCCAGATGGTGCAGATTTTACAGTAGCTGATGTACTTAAAAGCTTTCAATATCAAAAACCTGTTTCCGCATTTCGAACCAAATATGATTATGACAATTTACTTTATATTGTTGCTGGTGAAGTGGTAGCTAGAATTAGCGGTCAAAGCTGGGTAGATTTTATCCAGACACGAATTCTAGATCCACTAGAGATGAAAAATGCTGTGCCTACAGCATCTAAACTAAGCCCTAATGCAAACCTAGCCCTTCCACATGACTCTGAAGGATCGAAAATAAAACAATTAACCACTTATGATAGCGAATTGTTGGCCGCAGCAGGAGGAATTTTTGCGAGCGTTAATGATTTGTCTAAGTGGATGTTGATGCAATTGAATAACGGGAAATATGGTGCGAATTTATCCAATGAATTATTTTCCTTGAAACAGCAAGATCAAATGTGGTATCCACATACTAATTTACGTTTTTCAACTAAACCCAATCCTAGAACAAAGCAACATTTTGCAGCTTATGGACTAGGTTGGGTAATCAATGATAAACAAGGAAAAATTGTGGTAAGCCATACTGGCGGTCTGCCTGGTATGTTATCCAAAACAGTGTTGGTTCCAGAACTTAACTTAGGAATAGTAGTACTTACCAATTCACTACCTGGAGGCAATGCATTTACCTCTATCCCTGAAATGATTTTGGATTCTTATCTTGAAATTGAAGAACATGATTGGATCAAAGAATTGGCTGAAAGAGCAAAATCCAAAGGGAATGAATCTGATTCTGTATTGACTAGTGTTTGGAATACAGTTGCAGAAAACCAATCTGTTAAAGTAGATTTTTCTAATTATGTAGGTACCTATATAGACAATTGGTTTGGAGAAGTTGAGATTTCTGAAAAGAATGGTAAACTTTGGTTCACCTCAAAGCGATCTCCAAAACTAAATGGACAAATGCTGTATTATAAGGCAACTACCTTCGCTGTTAAATGGGACTATAAGGATATGGAAGCTGATGCTTTTGCCATTTTTAGTTTAGATGAAGAAGGAAAAGCAACAGGAATAAAAATGAAAGGTATTTCACCAAATATGGATTTTAGTTTTGATTTTCACGATTTGGACCTAAAACGGATACCAGATTAGCGGACATTGTTCCTTGAATATAGTTGGCAGGAATGGTATTCATTTATATTTACAATGGTATATATTCAATAAAAGAGTAGCTAGGACAAGAAAGGAATACAGATATAATACCTTATTATAATGTTTCGTCATCAAGGGAGAAGTAGAACATTAAAGCACAATATTAATATAGCTATTGTACTTTCATTTGTTGCTGGAATTGTTAATGTTACAGGCTTTTTATCCTTTAAGCAACTTACTACAAATGTAACTGGTCATTTTGCATTGTTTATTAATGATGTGGCTGAGGTTGAGTTTTGGAAAGGAACCATTTACTTTCTCTACATTTTTTCATTTCTTTTTGGTTCATTCTTATCAAGTTTTCTAATTGAAAAATTTAAAGAAAGTAAAAAGCTAAATGTTTATGTGGTACCAACCCTACTTGAAAGTTTCATCTTAGTATCGATCTCTTTGGTAAGTAATTTTATGGAAATGAAATATCCAGATTTTATAGTTTGTTTGTTACTTTTTGCCATGGGCCTACAAAATTCATTTGTGACTAAGATTTCAAACGCTGTAGTCAGAACAACGCATTTAACGGGTCTTTTTACAGATTTAGGAATTGATCTATCTCATCTATATTTTTCCAAAGTACCTTCCTTCAAAGCAAAAATAAAAGCAACTATCAGGCTGAGAGTGTACATTATTTTGTGCTTTTTTACCGGTGGACTAGTTGGTGGGTTTTTGTATACCAAAATTGGATTAGGGTTAAATACCCTAAGTTTTGGCGCTTTTATTTTAATAGGGAGTTTGTTTTATGATGATTTTAGATTTAGATATATAAAGGCTAAGAGAAAATACTACCGAAGGATTTAAGGTTCCTTAAAAATGGATTGAATTTCACGGTGAATCCGTTCAAAATTTAACTGTATATCATGGTCAGAGTATAAGGCCTTTTTGGCAGGTAATTCCTTATGTATTTTTGGTAATGGAAATCGTAATTTTTTATCTTTTCCGTCTGCAAAAGCAATAAATTCTCCCGTTTGAAGACGAAAGAAACTGTTTGATCTTCGTTTGGCAACCTCTTTCTCTCCCTTGGTTATTCGACTTTCTAGGCTAAAACCACTACTTCTACTCACACTTAGAGTAGGTTGTTTTATGATTTCGAAAAATTGCTCATAGTGCTTAGCTGTTTCTGGTTCGTTTACTTTTCCAAAGAATTGATAAGAAAGATTACTAAGTATCGCCTTACTAGTCTTTTCTCCATACAGAATATCGTTTTGTATTTTATCCTGCAATACATATACAGTGCTAATATTGTAGCTTCGTAAGGTAGCTGGAATACGATGCATATTGGGTAATTTGATAGTAGAGGCTTCTTCCATTAGAAGAAAAGAAGGATCTCTATGCCGTACACTCATTTGTTTGATAGCGGTATGAATAATAGAGGCAATAATTGGTGCATAGAAAGCATCATATTGTGGACTGTTGCTAATGGCTATAATAGCCTTATGATGGGGGTGATTTATTTGTAAAGGGACTTCATTTTTTGACAATACCATAAAAAGTCTTTTAGAACTAATTTTCTTAAAAACATTGGCTAAACTACTTTTTACACCGGCTGTTTGTTTGTCTGAGTTTATCCCTGCTATAAAGGCACCAGCCATACTTTTTGAGGTTAGATCTGAGTTTAAAAAGGAAACCAGACTCTTGGTGTCAAGGTATTGGAAAATGGCAATGACATGAGGAATGGTGCAAAATGATGGATAGTGGGTTCGCAGTTTCCAGATTAGCCCAGCTAATAGTCCTTCCATTGCATCAGTGAAAAATTTATTACTTCCAGACACCTGTGTAGGGTTATGATCCAGTAAATTTTCTATTAGTACTTTAGAGATTTCATGTACACTTTCCTCATTAGGGAGGTATATTGGTGAGATTGGATTTACTCTGTATCTAATCTCATCAAAAGAGATGATAAAGAAGGGAATCTTTCTGTTCCGAAAGAGTGGCCAAGCTATTTCAGTTAGTTCACAGTCTTTATAGTCATGGATAATTCCTGAAAATTGATACTTGCTAAAATGTTGGAGAAGGGCGTAAATTACACTTTCAGTTTTACCGCTACCAGCTGCCCCAATGATGCAGATTCCCCTGCGGATATTACTCATTTGAAACCTACCGTTGGCTAGTTTTAGTCGAACTCTAAAGGACACTTCCTCCTTATATTTTCTGTTACTAAGGAGACTCCAAATAATAATCAGAGTAATTGCATAAGGCAAAAGCGAAACAAGTATTTGTGCAGTAGGGTGTTTCATAACTCGATTGAGGCTGATTGGATGGCATGGTTCAGGCCCTTTTTGAGTCTTTTAAATACTTTGAGGGCAAGTTGAGCTTTCGTAATAGAAATGGCTGGAATGATTCTTTTTTCCCTAAGTGGTCTAATGATTTCAAATGCCTTTCTTTTCTCTTGGACAGATAGTTTGTAGATATTGGAGAAATACAAATGAGGATCTTTAATAAACGTTTTTCTAGCCTGGTAGTGTTCTGCATAATTGCGTCGATATTGAAACATCGTATCAAAACACAATTCTGCTTTAGCAACAAAGCCATCTCTGTGAAAACCAACTTTAATTAGCTTTCCATTGAGGAATACTTCTGATGCTATCTGTTTACTCCCAGGAGAGATACTATGCTTATTTGTTGCATCTTTTCGGCTCATTATAATATGAACATGGGTCTGTATTCCTTCTTTTTCCATTCCTTGGACAATTATTTGACCGTTTTGACGGTATGGAATTGATTCTTCTAATTCTTTAATTTTTAGTCGATATCTAGCAATATTCCCTGTTAGTTCACCTGATTCTATTTTCTTTATTTCCTGTTTTAGTTGTTTTATTTCAGCTACAATAGGTCTGTTCTCCAACACAGCTTTGTCAGTTCTTTTAAAAGTGCGTTTGTGCTCGATTTTTGCAAAATATACCAGATCATCTACGGTGACTTTTCTTCCATATATTTCACGGTTAAAGGAGGCTGCATAGTGTTTCATTAACTCTCTGACATAATCCTTTAGATTGCTAGAATGCTTCGTTAAATGCGCTAACTCCTTTTGACTTGGATTAATTGTAATTGTATAAAATTTGGGGTGGTTTTTATGTAGGTTGGAAGTATTAGCATCAATACGAGTGCTTACCTCATTACTTGATACTGAGTCTTCGTATTGAGAAAAGAAATGTTCACAAGAAGCTAATGCTGTTTCATTGTTTTCCTTTTCAAGATATGCCACAAAATTAGCGGCACTTTTTTGATATTTAACCCCCATTTTCTGAGGTGATATGTTGATATACATGGTTATATTCATTTATTAGGGATTCCATTTTCTCTTTTGTGATTTCTAAGCGGTAATATTGATTTCCAAAGGGAGTATTAATAGGTAAGCTATTATTGAGCAGGGTTTCTATTTGTTTTTTTAATAGTTTGTTCTTTTTTTCTTCTTCAAGAAATTGCTGCTCAAAATCAGTTGTAGCTTGTGTGAATTCAACCTCGTTACCCTGTCTACGTTCAATATATTGGGGAGTTTCATCTTCTAGGTCATTTTCTTGAAAGAGTAATTGAATCATGGCGTAAGTTGGTTTCGTTTGCGTTTTTTCAATGTTTTTAATAATAGCTATCAGCGCATTAATTCTTTTATGTAATGTATTTTCCAACGACGCCAAATTCTCGTTTAAAGTATCAAATGGTGAAATCTTATGAATTTTAAAAAAATGAAGCATAGCCGTCATTGTTTCATTAGGTGAACAGGATAATTCTTGGGAAAATTCTTCAAAATTAGTGGCCACTTCATTTTTAAAACTTAAGGAAGTCCATTGGTGGTTGTTTTCATTATAGTTCATTTTTGCAAATGGATTGAAGTAAATAAGTTAATTAGCTTGTTTTCTCATGATAAACTATGTGTTCATTAGGGCTCAATCCTCACTATTGCTATTATATTAATAGCAAAAGAGGCGTCAAAACAATACCAGTACGTAACCACCTAACAGGGGTTAAACAAATGAATGTTACATGTTTGTAAATGGTCATTCAGGAAAGTCAAATCGTCCGTTTAACGGGCTAGGGTAAAATGACCAAAAATTGCTAATTGATAGCTAGATAAAGATACATAATTTTGTGTGGTAAACAAATATAATATAGGGGGGGTATGGTCTATAAGTTATTGAATGTTAAAAGTGTATGCCAATTTTATTTGAATTTAATAAAGCATGTTTAGCCCAATACATAAAGGGTCGTAGTTTGTTCCTGAGTTTGTGAAAAAGTGACCTATAGGTTACGTTAGATTTTGCACTATAGACCTTTTGAAAATCATACTTAAATTTGTAAGGATTTAAAGATAATTGATTTGTAAATTAACCTAGATCATAGTATGACGACAATTCACCTTAAAGAACACATGGATCGATTTATTAATGCCAAGGAAATTGACGTTACTACTTTGAATCAATTTTTTAATTATCGTACCGTAAAGAAAAAAGAACTCTTACTGAAAGAGGACACTATTTGTCAGCATTTGTTTTATGTACAAAAAGGATGTTTACAAATTTTTTATACGAAAGAAAATGGGGTGGAACAGACCATAGATTTTGCTCTTGAGGGATGGTGGACTACTGATTTTGCTGCCTATCCTCTAAATGCCATATCAAAATATTCAATTCGTGCTGTTGAAGCCGCTGAGGTGTTGGTGATAGATGTAGTGAAGCAAGAACGATTGCTTCAAGAGTTTCCAATATTAGAGCGCTACTTTCATTTGGTTTATCAAAAGGCGTACGCTGCTTCACAATATCGGATCAAATTACTTTATGAATATTCGAGGGAAGAATTGTATCATCACTTTAAGGATAATTTTCCTGATTTCATCCAAAGGGTTCCTCAGTATTTAATTGCTTCCTTTCTTGGTTTTACTCCAGAATATCTCAGTGAAATTAGAAAGCGCAGCATTTCTTAAACCAGTTTAAGAAGATATCGTTACCATCTTTTGATCTTTGTTTCATATTCTAAGTGAGTTCAGAGATAAATAGAATGGACTATGATGTAGTGCCTGCGGGTTCCTTATTTCCTCGTATCTGTTTTTTTATCAATAACTAGTGTAAGAATGTACTGCTCTTAAATAGAATTTGAGTAATTGGTCGTAATGTGGTTTTTTTAGAACGCTTTCAAAATCTTGACTTAATAACTAATTGGGATACTATAGGGACAGAACACTTTCATGAAATAAAACAATTATTAATTACTAAAAAACGAAATAATGTCAACACAAATTAATCAAGAACAACGGATAAATATTGCATCCTTAGAGCCAGAATGTTGGAGTATAATTATGAGTATTGAAACACATTTATCCAAAACAGGACTTAATCAACTATTGAGAGAACTAATTAAAATACGAACATCGCAAATCAATAAATGTGTTTTCTGCATTGATTTGCATACTAGGGATGCAATAAGATTAGGAGAGTCCCAACGAAGAATTTTTGCACTTACAGCATGGGAAGAAAGTACCTTGTTTACCCAAGAGGAACGTGCGGTTTTAAAGTTAACAGAAGAAATTACAGAAATAGCAAAAAAAGGAGTAACTGATGAAACCTATCAACAAGTAAAAGAGTATTATACCGATAAAGAAATTGCTCAGATCATTATTGCCATAAATCATATGAATTTTTTGAATAGGGTTGGCGTTACTTCAAAACTTAGAGTGTAATCAAAGAATTAGGAAATTATAAGTTTGAGTGTAACTAAAAAGTAAAAAACTATATGAGTGTATAATTGTATTTTCTTTGTAAAGTGACTAACTTAGGGGCAATTAAAAAACTAAAGTTCATGAAAAGACAAAGTATATTAACGATTGGGTTAATGACACTGGCCTTAGTTGGCTGTAAAAACACTGAAAAAAAGGAAACTACTGAAACAGTAGTGGAAGAGGTTGTTACGGAAGTGGCTGAAGCAAAGAAAATCATGATAAAGCTTGAGGCTAAAAGTGGTAGTACAGCTACTGGTATGGTAACCTTTACTGAAGAGAATGGCCAAGTTAAAATGGAGGCACATATTAATGGTTTAACTCCAGGAGAACATGCTATTCACATTCATGAATCTTCGGATTGTTCTGCTGCCGATGGAACTTCTACAGGAGGACATTGGAATCCTACTTTCCAACCACATGGAAAATGGGGAAGTGAAGAAGGCTATCACCGTGGTGATATAGGAAACTTTACGGCTGATGAATCCGGACATGGTATGATCACTATGACTACAGATCAATGGTGTCTTGGTTGTGAGGATGAGACCAAAAATATCATTGGTAAAGCGATCATTGTACATGCTGGTGTTGATGATTTTGTAACGCAGCCAACAGGTGACGCAGGTGGTAGAGTAAGCTGCGGTGGAATTATTGAATAATTAGAACAAATAATGTTAGGACCGGTTTTGGAAACAAAGCCGGTTTTTTTATTTCTTAATTCAGGAATTACCTAAATTTTTCGTTTGTATAACACCTATGAAGTATCTTCGCTTAAAGAAAAGTTACTTTAATGAACCCTTCAGCACAAGGATGGATTGATAAATACGGCGCCTTATGTAAAAAGCATGCTTGGCATGGTCAAGAAGAGATGCTGTTTTATAATGCTCTTAAAAAGGCAGGGTTTATTTATGGTATTAATGTGGAAGTTGTACTAAAATGGTTAGGAGAGGAGCAACTTTCTGATGATGAGATTGCAAAATTAAATTTGTTGTCAGCATTACATAATGCGTATCTGCAACATAAAAAGAATGGAGGATTTAAGGAGTTTGTACTTTCCGTTCTTGAATTTTATGGTGAGCTTACCCCAGTAGAATCTTCTTTTTTTAATAAGCTATTTGCAGAAGACAAGCCTTCTCGTCAACTAGAGAAAATTTTACATTCTAGAGTTCATATTGATGATAATGTATTAACCAAAAACTTTAGAAATGTGCTTACTAATTCGCTACTTTTTGTAGATGTATTAGCATATAGACAGTTTTTGTTTCAACAAATACTAGTAAAGCCTTATGTGCAACGGCTGGAATATGTTGTTATAAACTTTATTTATTACACGCTGAATTCTAAAAGCCAGAAAACAGCTTATGATGAGCAGCTTATTAGACTTTTTGAAGCTTCTGCATCTTATAGCCAAAAAAGAAGAAAAAGACTTGAGGCACCACTTAAAGAGTTGGCCTTTACGAACTACACTATACAAGAGAAAAATTACCTATTAGATCTTGTCTGTCTTTCAGCATGGGATGATAAGGTACTTGAGAATGAAGAATCAAATTTTATAGTAGGTCTCGGTACGCAAATGTATTTAGAAGAGAATCTTATTATGGAGTCTATTGATAGCGTTGCCATTTTCTTTTCAAAATATCAGGAACGCGTTAGTCTTTTTAAATCAGATAATCCGGTTAAACTATTTTATGACAATTCTTCTCAATTAGTTAAAAAGCTGATCACCCGAAATAAAAAAAGATTATTAAAAGAGTTTACCCAAAGTAAAGAATTACTTGTATTACTCACTAAATCTACTACAACTGATTTGACCCCAAGTGAGCGTAAAAAAGTAAAGGATCAATTGTTGGAAATTTTTAAAACAATTCCTTCTCTGGCCATCTTTGCACTTCCTGGAGGAGGTATCCTATTACCTTTATTTATAAAACTAATTCCCAAAATGCTTCCTTCTGCATTTGATGATAATCATGTGGAAGAAGAGCAGGAGTTTTAGAGACCTTTAGAAACGTTTACCATTTTTTTAGGATTTCATTTAGAAATGTATGTAGGGAATTCACGTTTTAAGAAAAACCCAAAAATTACAATCTATGAAAAAAATGAAAAACAGTATTAAACTTATGTTGGCGGCAGTAATCTGTGCATTAGGTTTCATTTCTACACTGCAAGCTCAAGAATATCAAAAAGGGTTTCGTTTGGGATTTGGTTTGAATACCGGTTATCTTACTGGAGATGAATATAGCGTTGGACTTGGGGCAGATGCACGACTTCAATATGATGTGTCTAAAAAGACATCCTTAGCATTTACTACAGGGTATACACACTTTTTTAAGGATAATTTGCCAGATGATGGATTTATACCACTAAAAATGGGATTCAAATCATTTCTAGGAAATAAGTTTTATGTACTCGGAGAGGCTGGTGCTGCTCTTGGGGTAATTAATGATACAGGCAATACTTTTTTATGGACACCAGGTATTGGATATGCAACCAGGCATATAGATCTTAGTGTGCGCTATGAAAATTACAATGAATATTTGACCAATCAAGTGGCGCTTCGTTTAGCCTATGGATTTTCATTGAAAAAGAAGAACAGATAGGATTGCTAAAAAAGGGTGTTGTATTAAACACCTTTTTTTCTTCAATTAGATGACACTTTTCTCCTTAATGTATCCAAAATGAGGTCATTGAAATTGAGCCGAACACAAAGGAATCATTGAAAAAATGAATTTCATCCTTCGCCGTTTTCATTCCTAATATATAAAGCATAGGTAAGTAGTGCTCTGGAGTAGGTATTGCCAATTGTAAGGCTTGTCCAAGGTTGTGATATTGTAAAAGTTGATCTGTAGCATCCATTTTAATAAATCTTTTTAGAGAAGTATTAGCCTCTTCAGCCCAATCATATCCAGATTGTGGTTGATGCCAGTTCATTCTCCTAAGATTGTGTACCATGTTTCCACTTCCCACAATTAGAACACCCTTAGAGCGTAACTGTTGTAGTTGTTTTCCGAGTTGGTAATGATATTCTGGTGATTTCCCATAATCAAGACTAAGTTGTAATACAGGAATGGACGCCTCTGGGTATAAGTGCATAAGTACACTCCAAGTCCCATGATCTAGTCCCCATTCGAAATCCAGTGAAACCGTGGATTGTCCAAGTTCTTTCTGAATTTCTTGGGCCCAATGTAAACTTCCAGGTGCGGGGTATGAAATCTCATAAAGTGCATTTGGAAACCCTCCAAAATCATGAATGGTGGCTGGAGGGTCCATGGCAGTAATTTTTGTTCCTTGCGTCTCCCAATGCGCCGATACACATAGTATTGCATTGGGTTTTGGAAGTGATTTTCCTATCTGTTGCCAATGTTGGTTGAACACATTTTGTTCAATGGCGTTCATAGGACTACCATGACCCAAAAATAAGATGGGCATTTGTTGAGTGGTTGCGAATTGCAGCGCTATTTTATGGAGATCATTAAGATTCATAGCTACTACAAAGGTACCATTTTTGGCAGATAAAAGGGATAAGAGTTAATTCTAAAAAAAAACAAGACTGTAATTTTATAACTAAAAGTAGTGTTTTTGTATTTTTGACCTGAAAACAATTGAAAACTCATGAACTATATTCTCTTTGACGGGACTGTGCGTAATGCATTATTACCGTTAACCTTTACCCGTCCGGTGGCTGAAATTCGTGTTGGTATATTGACGATCCGCGAAAAGTGGGAAAAACATTTGGGAACTACCACCACTACTATTACCGAAGAGTATCTTTCTGAAAAATTTCCTATGGTGGAAATGGAGCAGAATGTCATGATTAACGCCTCTTTTTTACCGAATGCTGAATTAGTGGAAATGGTGAAAAATTTGGAAGAGAATCAAGCCATTTTTTATGGAGAGGAGGTTATAGCGTTTTTCACAACGGAAGGTCAAGAGGTTGATTTTGAGAGTTATGAACCAATTGAGTACGAGGCAGAAGTGACCAGAATTGAAAATACGTGGGACATTTTTGCTAAGAATGGAGAAATTCTAGAAGCTGATTTTGAATTGATTACCGATGGTAGAAAAAGCCAGCCTATTCCACAAAGTAATAATGTAATTGCTCCCGAGAATATTTTTATTGAAGAAGGTGCTAGGCTAGAATTTTGTACTTTAAATGCTTCCACTGGTCCTATTTATATTGGGAAAAATGCTGAGATAATGGAAGGTAGTATTATCAGAGGTGGACTTGCTTTATGCGAAGGGGCTACTGTAAAAATGGGTGCCAAAATTTATGGACCAACTACAGTAGGGCCGTATAGTAAAGTAGGGGGAGAGGTGACTAACTCTGTATTGTTTGCGTATTCAAATAAAGGTCATGATGGTTATTTGGGAAATTCTGTATTAGGTGAATGGTGTAATATTGGAGCGGATACCAATACTTCAAATCTCAAGAATAATTATGAGGAAGTTCGTTTGTGGAATTATGAAACGGAAGGCTTTGCGCGTACAGGGAGAACATTTTGTGGTCTAATTATGGGAGACCACAGTAAATGTGGAATCAATACCATGTTTAATACAGGGACGGTGATTGGAGTAAGTTCTAATATTTTTGGAAGTGGGTTTCCACGTAATTTTATTCCTAGTTTTTCTTGGGGAGGCGCTGCAGGTTTTACAGTATACAAAACACAAAAGGCCTTTGAAACAGCTCAACGTGTGTTTGAACGTCGAGAAATGGTTTTTACTGAGGAAGATGCCGCTATACTTCAGTCCGTATTTGAACTCACAGCTAAGTATAGAAGGTACTAATTAGCAGGTGTTTTTTTTACATATTTTAAGGTAAGTAGGTTAATAGGGTTACTGCCTAATCCGCTTACATTTTTTTGTGTAAAGCGAATACTTTGATCATAGTATAAGGGCACTATAGGAGCTTTACTGATTAACAAACTATCCATTTTCTGATATAATTTAATTCGTTTGTTTTCGTCAATTTCTTTGGTGGCAGATTCATACCACTGGTCAAATTGTACATTAGAGAAATGGGTGTAATTAGGTCCGTTAGGCGCAAAATTCTTGCTATAAAAAAGTGATAAATAATTTTCCGCATCAGGGTAGTCAGCAATCCAACTGGCTCTGAAAATAGCTAGTTTTCCAGTAGCTTTACTTTGTCGTAGGGTGGCAGATGGGATTACATCAATGGTTGTTTTAATGCCTATTTTTTCCAATTCACGTTGAATGTATTCACATACATCCACGTAATTACCATCGGTCGAAATAGTAATTTGGGGTTGATTTATACTGGTTTCTTCTCTGAAGGCCTGAATAAGCTCTTTTGCTTTCTCAGGTTGATAATCATAGCCTTGAAGATTATTGAAACCCGGTAGCCCTTGTGGTATAATTCCATTAGTAGCAGGTGTGCCAATGTTATTGCGCAAATACTGCATCATTTTTTTTCGATCAAACCCGTAATTAATAGCTTTTCTTAATGCTTCGGATTGGGCTTCTGGAACGTCATTTTTCATGAAAATACCTAAATATTCCGTGTTGAGATAGGGAGCGGTATTCATCGTTATTTTTTGTTGGTATTTAGGTTTTAAACTTCCCTGGGTTGTAAGTAGCTCATCTTTATATGAGGCATCCAACGAATTAAGAAAGTCGATATTTCCTTGCACAAATTGAAGAAATTCACTTTGTTTATCCGGTAAAAAAGTGATGGCTACTGCCTCCAGGTATGGAAGAGATGCACCATGAGCATCCTTTTCATAATACAAGGTGTTTTTTCTAAACACCAATTTTACATTTTCTTCCCATCTTTTAAATTGAAAGGGGCCAGTACCAATAGGGTTTTTGCGAAAATCATTCCCAAAATGCTCTACTATTTCTTTGGGTACTACAGAACAGTACTTTGTAGTTAAAAGACCTAAAAATGCCGGAAATGGTTCCTTAAGAGTTATTGAGAAAATGGAATCATTAATGGCATGGAATTGTTCAACATTATTTAAAACCCACTTTCCTGGAGCCGCTACTTTGGGATCTAGTAATCTAGAGAATGAATAGGCAATGTCAGTAGCTTTAACAGTTCGAGTACTGTCTTCTCCGAAAAGGGGATGCTTGTGAAAATAAACATCATTGCGTATAGTAAAGGTGTAGGTTAGGGCATCGCTGGATATGCTCCAATGTTTGGCAATATCTGGTTGTATATGAAGTTTATCGTCTAGTTGAACCAATCCATTATACAGTTGGTGAACTGCCCAAATTGTACTTTGGGTCCGAGCAAAGGCTGGATCTAGTGATGCAACATTAGAGTGTTCGTTATATTTAAAAACGAGGTGCTCCTCCTTTGTTATCTTTTTTTGTGTGCAACTTATGAATAGTGAAAAAACACAAATTACTGATAGGTAGTTTTTTATGATAAAATAATGAAAAAGACTTCGTATGGTCATACAAGAATTTGTTGGTATATTTGCACCCGCAAAGCAAGTGGCTGTAAATATACAGTTTTGTAATGATTTGCCTAGCCTCGAAGACCTTTTGAATGGTTTTTAAGGATTTTCAAAATAATGTACATGACACGTAAAAAAGTAGCATTCTATACCTTGGGGTGTAAACTGAATTTTTCAGAAACATCTACCATTGCTCGAAGTTTTCAAGATGAAGGCTTTGATAGGGTTGATTTTGAGGAAGTGGCCGATATGTATGTAATCAATACATGCTCAGTTACGGACAATGCTGATAAACAATTTAAACAGGTAGTAAAAAAAGCTTTGAAGCTTAATGAGAAGGCATTTGTGGCTGCTGTGGGATGTTATGCTCAGTTAAAACCCGAAGAGTTGGCTGCCGTGGACGGTGTAGATTTAGTTTTAGGAGCTACTGAAAAGTTTAAAATTACCGATTATATAAATGACCTTTCCAAAAACGATATGGGAGAGGTGCATAGTTGTGAAATTGCGGAAGCCGATTTTTACGTTGGTAGTTATTCTATAGGGGATCGTACGCGTGCTTTTCTTAAAGTACAAGATGGATGTGATTATAAATGTACCTATTGCACCATACCGCTGGCTCGTGGAATTTCTAGAAGTGATACCATGGAGAACGTGTTAAAAAATGCCGCTGAAATTGCAACTCAAAATATCAAGGAAATTGTTCTTACTGGAGTAAATATTGGTGATTATGGGAAAGGAGAGTTTGGCAATAAAAAACATGAGCATACCTTTCTTGAATTGGTGAAAAATTTAGACACTGTGGAAGGTATTGAACGTTTGCGTATATCTTCTATAGAGCCAAATTTATTGAAAAATGAAACCATTGAGTTTGTAGCTCAAAGCAATACCTTTGTTCCGCATTTTCATATTCCATTACAAAGCGGAAGTAATGCTATTCTTAAAAAGATGAAACGTAGGTATTTACGGGAACTGTATGTTGATAGAGTGCAAAAAATACGTGAACTCATGCCTCATGCCTGTATTGGCGTTGATGTAATTGTTGGATTTCCAGGTGAGACAGATGAATTGTTTTTGGAAACCTATCATTTCTTGAATGAGCTTGATATTTCGTATCTTCATGTGTTTACCTACTCAGAGAGGGATAATACGGAAGCTGTAGATATGGATGGAGTGGTTCCAATGAGTGTGAGGTCTAAGCGCAGTAAAATGCTAAGAGGATTATCTGTGAAGAAACGAAGAGCTTTTTATGAGAGCCAGATTGGCTCAAGCCGAACTGTGCTTTTTGAAAGTGAAAACAAAGAGGGGTATATCCACGGATTTACAGAAAATTATGTAAAAGTAAAGGCGCCTTGGAATCCTGATCTTGTAAATACACTTCATCAAATAGTACTAAGTAAAATAGATGATGACGGGTTAGTTCGTTTTGAGTTCAGTTCAAAACCAGCAGTGATACAAGCATAATAAAAAAGGTTCGTCTACTATAAACGAACCTTTTTTATTCTACAAAATTAGATGCGTATTCCTACCGGGAGCAAGTCTTTAAATTCCTTGTGCTTTCGAAGAAATTTGGCAATTTCCGGACTTGTTGGAACTACACGTAAATTTTTTTCCTGAATGTTTTCTAACACACTTTTTATGAATTCACCTTCAAATTCATTGTCGGTGTTTTCAGGGAGGTTTAATTTGGTTAAGAAAATTTTTCTGTCTTGCAATGAGTATTCAATGCTGGCAAGTTCGTCATTGTGTTTTACTTCAAATTGACGCAAAAATTCATTGTCATTAATCAATAGTGCATTCATGAGTTTATTGTTTTAATACATTAGTACTTCAATTAGTAATATACGACTGTCACTCTCAGCAGTGAATGATATTGTTTGAGTGTCCCATAATCCAATCGCATCTCTTGTATGGAGTGTCTCTCCTGCAATTGTTATTTCTCCTTCTAATAAGAAAATGTATACGCCGTTGCCTTCTTGCTTAATCGTATAGGAATGGTTTGTATTTTTTGAGAAATTTCCTAAATTAAAATAGGTTTGTTGGTGGACCCAAAGAGCCTTACCATCGTTATCATCTTTAGGTGAAACAACATTTTGAAATGTATTTTGCTGGTCAGCTGGATCAAATTTTTTCTGTCCGTATCGAGGAGTTACATTCTGAGTATCTGGAAACACCCAGATTTGTAATAATTTGGTTGTAGATGAACTAGCATTCATTTCGGAGTGTTGTACACCCGTGCCTGCACTCATAACTTGTACTTCTCCGGGAGTGATCGTGGCCTGGTGGCCCATACTATCTTTGTGAGAAAGTGCTCCTTGTAAAACAATGGTTACAATTTCCATATTGTCATGAGGATGCGTCCCAAATCCCATACCTGCGTCAATTGCATCATCATTTAGGACACGTAGTGCCCCAAAGTGTATTTTTTCGGGATTGTAATAATTGGCAAAACTAAAAGAGTAATTGGCTTTAAGCCATCCGTAATCGGCAGATCCTCGTTGATGGGCTTTATGTATGATTTTTTTCATTCGAAATACCTTCTTAATGAGATTTTCTTACAGAACATATGCTTGCAGTATCAACGGCAATTGCCACTATGCCTATTAGAAATTAAGGCTAGTGAATTTTAAAAATCCTGAAGAAGAATGATTATTTTTGAAGGACAAAGATACGAAAAATTAGCAATATAGTTGACAATCATTATTTAGCATTACATGGACAATTCGATTACACATGTGTATTGTATGCCTGGAATGGCCGCTAATCCTTCCATTTTTGAGCATATCCAATTACCAACAGATAAATATGAGCTACATTGGTTGAGTTGGAAGTTACCAGAAAAGGGAGAATCATTATTTGCGTACGCTAATAGGATGGTTCAGGAAGTTAAACACCCCAATCCAGTTTTGCTAGGTGTGTCTTTTGGGGGGATTTTGGTTCAGGAAATGGCGAAAGTGATTCCTGTTAAGCGATTGATTATTGTTTCAAGTGTGAAATCAAAGCATGAATTGCCCAAAAAAATGATTTGGGCGAAATACACCAAAGTATATAAACTTTTGCCAACAGGTTTGGTAAGTAATATTGAATTATTGGCGAAATATGCATTTGGTGATGCAGTCACCAAGCGATTGGCTTTATACGAGAAATACCTATCTGTACGTGATAAAAAATATATCGATTGGTCGCTTGATTGTATCATTAACTGGGATCAAGAGAAAGAATCTCCAGGTGTAATTCATATCCATGGAGATAAAGACCCTGTGTTTCCAATACAATATATCCAAAATGCTATAGTTATAAAAGGAGGAACACACATTATAATTATCAATAAGTATAAGTGGTTTAATGAGAATCTAGAACATCTTATTGAAGAAGGAATCGAGAAGAAATTGTAACTTTATCAAAAAAATTATTGCCATGGAGTATGTAAAGAAAGGATTAATGACTGTGGGACTGTTGTTTGTTGCTGGCACCCTGATTCATGCGGTGCAAAGTGATGCAGGACCCAATGCTGAAAAGCTACCAATGAATGATAATAACCCTGTAAGTGGTTATAATGTCTATGCAATAGATATTCCTGAAAATGTCAATTTTGCTGGAGAAAGTGTGCCACTGACTGATCCAGATGTCAGGGAGCGTATGGATCGAGAGTTATTAGTTAATATGTATTGGCAGTCCAATGGATTGCTAATGATTAAACGTGCTAATAAATACTTTCCTGTAATTGAGCCTATTTTAAAGAAATATGGAGTCCCGGATGATTTTAAATATCTAGCTGTAATTGAAAGTGGTTTAATGAATGTTGTTTCTCCTGCCAAGGCTACCGGATTTTGGCAGATTATGGAAGGTACAGGCAAACAATATGGACTTGAAATTAATGCAAACGTTGATGAACGTTACCATTTGGAAAAATCTACTGAAGTTGCTTGTAAATATTTGTTAGATGCTAAAGAACGTATGGGTACTTGGACCTTAGCTGCTGCTGCATATAATGCAGGTCAGGCTGGTATAAATCGTCAATTAACACGCCAGAAAGAAAAGGAGTACTATGATATATTGTTAGGTGAAGAGACAGGAAGATATCTATTTAGAATTATGGCGATGAAGGAAATTATGAGTAATCCGAGAAAGTATGGATTTAATTATGAACAACACCATCTCTATAAAAGAATTCCTGCTAAAAAAATAGAAATTGATACTGCGATTACTGACTTGGCTGATTTTGCTAAATCGCAGGGAATTAATTATAAAATATTAAAGATTCATAATCCTTGGCTTAGGGATGTACATCTAATTAATAATTCACGTAAAAAGTACTATATAGAGATTCCTGAAAATGGAAGTTATAAATAATAAAAAATCCCGCTACTGGCGGGATTTTTTTTATGTGATATCTAGATTTTTTTTAGTTGCTGCTGCATCATTTTTATTTGATCAGTAAGCATATTCTGTTTGTCTAGTTTCTTTGCCTCTGACAATAATTCCGTAGCTTCACGTTTTCTGCGTTTTTGCATGGCAATTCCTGCTAAGCTTAATTTTGCCATAGCAACATCGTAGTCCATGGATAAGCCAAGTTTTAATGCCTTTTTAAAGAATTTTTCAGCCTCAGTAAGATTGGTTTGTGAAGCTAAGATTCCATTTAAATAATTATAATATCCTTGTTGTTTCGTGATTAGGGCACTTTCAGGGTTTTTGATTTTATCAAGCCATTTCTTGGTTCCCGTAAAATCTTGTTTACGCATACGCAAAAAGGCTAACAGTATGATTTCATTTCGAAAGTACAGAAATATAAAAATTAGGGAGAGAAGTATAAGAAAGATACCATTACCAATATATCCTTCAATGAATTGATAAACGGCATAGGCGATAATAAGAGTAGCGATTGCTAGTTTAAAATTTTTGTTATACATAATAGTGTTGTAATTTTGAAGGGCCAAAGATACGAAATACTATGAGTAGGTAAAACCTTAAAATGATGCAAAAGTCGTTTTTTGAGGTAGTTTCTTGGGCAAATAGTTAAAAAGTATTTGGGTTAAAATATTTTTAAAAAAATCTTGTCAAAGAAAAAAGTCTTTGTATATTTGCCCGCAGTTTTGGAAGGACCTCCAGGCAGAGATAAAAGTTATATACACGAAGCTATTTAAAGATATACGTCATGAGTAAGAGAACATTTCAACCATCAAAGAGAAAAAGAAGAAACAAGCACGGTTTTAGAGAAAGAATGGCTACTGCCAATGGAAGAAAAGTGCTTGCTCGTAGAAGAGCTAAAGGTAGAAAGAAATTAAGTGTTTCTTCAGAGCCTCGTCACAAAAAATAATGATTGATATCAGATAAATATACAAGGTGTTACTTTTATAGGTAACACCTTTTTTTTATACTTTATTGCTTAATTTTATACATAAACAACACAATACGAATACTATGCCCAAAAGAAAAGATTTAAAATCCATTTTGATTATCGGTTCCGGTCCAATTGTTATTGGTCAAGCTTGTGAGTTTGATTACTCAGGATCACAAGCACTTCGTTCGCTACGTGAAGATGGAATAGAAACCATTCTTATCAATAGCAACCCGGCAACGATTATGACCGATCCTACCATGGCTGACCATGTGTATTTGAAACCGCTGACTACAAAATCGATTATCGAAATCTTAAAAAATCACCCTAATATTGATGCAGTCTTACCAACTATGGGAGGGCAAACTGCATTGAACCTTTGTATTGAGGCAGATGAAAAAGGTATTTGGAAGGACTTCGGAGTAGAGATCATTGGAGTTGATATTGCAGCAATCAATATCACTGAAGACAGGGAGCAGTTCCGTGAATTGATGATTAAAATAGGAGTGCCAATGGCGCCACAGGCTACGGCTAACTCTTTTCTAAAAGGAAAAGAAATAGCTCAAGAGTTTGGGTTTCCTTTAGTTATTAGAGCTTCTTACACCTTAGGAGGAGCTGGGGCTTCAGTTGTATATAAAAAGGAAGAGTTTGATGAGTTACTAACCCGTGGTCTTGAAATCTCACCTATTCATGAGGTGATGATTGATAAGGCAATGATGGGATGGAAGGAGTATGAACTTGAATTGCTACGTGATAAAAATGATAATGTAGTAATTATTTGTACTATTGAGAATATGGATCCAATGGGAATCCATACTGGTGATTCCATTACAGTAGCTCCTGCCATGACACTCTCCGATCGTACGTTCCAACGTATGAGAGATATGGCCATATTAATGATGCGTAGTATAGGGGATTTTGCGGGTGGATGTAATGTTCAGTTTGCTGTTAGTCCAGATGAAAAAGAGGATATTATTGCTATTGAAATTAATCCGCGTGTATCCCGTTCTTCTGCATTGGCATCGAAGGCTACAGGATATCCAATTGCAAAGATTGCTTCTAAACTAGCCATTGGATATACACTTGATGAACTTCAAAATCAAATTACTAAATCAACGTCGGCGCTGTTTGAGCCAACCTTGGATTATGTTATCGTAAAAATCCCGAGATGGAACTTTGATAAATTTGAAGGAGCAGATCGTACCATTGGTCTTCAAATGAAGTCGGTAGGAGAAGTGATGGGAATAGGCCGATCATTTCAGGAGGCGCTTCATAAGGCTACTCAGTCCCTTGAAATAAAGCGTAATGGTCTAGGTGCTGATGGGAAAGGTTACAAAAACTATGATCAAATTATTGAAAAACTAACGAATGCAAGTTGGGATCGTGTTTTTGTTATCTATGACGCAATTCAGATGGGAATCCCATTAAGCAGAATTCACGAGATTACCAAAATAGATATGTGGTTCCTAAAACAATATGAGGAGCTACACATGCTAGAGAAGGAAATATCTACCTATAAAATTGAAACTTTACCTAAAGAACTGTTGCTAGAGGCAAAACAAAAAGGTTTTGCTGACAGACAAATAGCTCATATGCTTGGTTGTTGGGAAAGTGAAGTACATAATAAGCGTGATGAGCAAGGTGTGAAACGTGTGTATAAGTTAGTGGATACCTGTGCCGCAGAGTTTAAAGCGATGACACCGTATTATTACTCTACATTTGAGGCGGAAATTGAAACTCCTGATGGGACTACTTATGTGGCTAATGATAGTATTGTAACTGACCGCAAGAAAATTGTAGTGCTCGGTTCTGGACCCAATAGAATAGGGCAGGGTATTGAATTTGATTATTGTTGTGTTCACGGAGTACTGGCAGCTGCAGAATGTGGGTATGAAACCATAATGATAAACTGTAACCCTGAAACGGTCTCTACAGATTTTGATACGGCTGATAAACTTTATTTTGAACCTGTTTTTTGGGAACATATCTACGACATTATACAACATGAAAAACCTGAAGGTGTTATTGTTCAATTAGGAGGGCAAACAGCACTTAAATTGGCAGAAAAGTTAGATAAGTACGGAATTAAGATTATAGGAACAAGTTTTGAATCTCTTGATTTGGCAGAGGATAGAGGTAGTTTTTCAACCTTGTTGAAGGAGAATAATATTCCTTATCCAAAATTTGGAGTAGCGGAAACCGCGGAGGAAGCACTGCATTTAGCTGATGAACTTGATTTTCCATTATTGGTGCGTCCGTCCTATGTGTTAGGAGGGCAAGGGATGAAAATTGTTATCAATAAGCAGGAACTAGAAGAACACGTGGTAGATTTATTACGTAAGATTCCAAATAATAAATTGTTGCTTGATCACTATTTAGATGGAGCAATTGAGGCAGAGGCGGATGCCATTTGCGATGGTGAGAATGTGTACATTATTGGTATTATGGAGCATATAGAGCCATGTGGAGTCCACTCGGGTGATAGCAATGCTACTTTACCACCGTTTAATTTGGGAGAGTTTGTAATGCAACAGATTAAAGATCATACGCACACTATTGCTTTAGCGCTTAATACGGTAGGTCTTATAAATATACAGTTTGCCATTAAGGATGATATAGTATATATTATTGAAGCTAACCCACGTGCATCACGTACAGTCCCATTCATTGCCAAGGCATATGGGGAACCATATGTGAATTATGCCACTAAGGTAATGTTAGGTGAGAATAAAGTTACTGACTTTACATTTAATCCAAGACTTGAAGGGTATGCCATTAAACAACCAGTATTCTCGTTTAACAAGTTTCCTAAAGTAAATAAAAAGTTAGGACCAGAGATGAAGAGTACAGGTGAAAGTATTCTCTTTATAGATGATTTAAAAGATGATCAGTTCTATGAATTGTATTCTCGAAGAAAAATGTACTTAAGTAAGTAACACGAGATATAAAGATGAAAAAAAAGCGGTTCAATAGTATTGAGCCGCTTTTTTTATTACTCGGTAATGGCTACCTGAACATTGTATTTATCTAAGTTGCCATCTGTATACTCTTCAGTAGCGCTATAATTATGGCGTTCATGTTTCAGCTCAATTCGTTTGATACTTTTCAAAAAACGACGTAATTCATTTTTAGAGGAAAGTATAATACCCGGAACCTGGGCGTTGCTTCCATCACTATTTTTGGCAACCATTGTAAAGTAAGAAGAATTACAGTGCTTTACATGACCTGTTTGGATATTTTCAGCCTCTACTCGTATACCGACGATCATTGAAGTGTTGCCTGTAAAATTAATGGATGCCTTAAGGGTTACTAGTTCACCTACTTCTATGGGTTGCAGAAAGTCTACAGTGTCAACAGATGCTGTTACACAATAGGTCCCTGAGTGTTTCGAAGCGCATGCAAATGCAATTTGGTCCAATAATGAAAGAATGAACCCTCCGTGTATTTTTCCACTGAAATTGGTGTGCGATGGTAGCATAAGCTGTGATATAGTTACCTGAGATGCAGCAACGGTTTTAAATGATTTAGTCATGAATTATGGGTTTAGTTGGTCGTTTTCATTAGCTCTTTTCAGTAAGCTTTCGGGGATTGATTTTTTGGCTTTTGCACCCATTGATTTAAGTTTTTGAATACTAGTTACAATATTTCCTCTTCCATCAACAAGTTTATTCATAGCCTTTCCGTATTCAACTTTAGCATCATCCATTTTCTTACCGATTCCAATTAAATCGGTAACAAAGCCTTCGAATTTATCATATAAGGCTCCTGCTTGTCTGGCAATCTCCAATGCATTTTCCTGTTGTTTTTGGTTGGTCCACATACTGTCGATTGTGCGAAGTGTAGCTAATAGGGTAGTGGGTGTAACGATAACGATATTTTTTTCAAAAGCTTTGCTATATAAGGTGTCATCCTCATGTAAAGCTACAGCAAACGCAGGTTCTATGGGGATAAATAGTAATACAAAATCAGGGCTGTCAATACCCAATAGATCATGGTAGTTTTTGCCACTTAAGTCTTCAACATGTTTTTTTATAGAGCGAACGTGTTCTTTAAGATGATTGTTTTTTAGATCTTCATCCTCTTCATTTGCATAGCGCTCATACGCGGTAAGAGATACTTTAGCATCTACCACCATCTTTTTTCCGTCAGGAAGATTAATTATTACGTCGGGTTGTAATCTATTACCCGTTTCGGTAGTGAAGCTTTGCTGTGTCTCGTACATTAATCCTTTATCTAGTCCTGATTTTTCTAACACACGTTCTAAAATCAATTCACCCCAATTTCCTTGTGTTTTGCTTTCCCCTTTAAGTGCTTTGGTAAGATTTTCAGCTTCTTTTGTGATCTTTAAATTTTGTTTCTCAAGGAATTGAAGTTGTTCCTTCAATGAGGCATGAAGCCCTACACTTTCTTTTTGCGATCGTTCTACTTTTTCTTCAAAGTCCTTAATTTTATCTTGAAGTGGATTTAGAATGTTTTTTATGTTTTCACGATTCTGCTCTGTGAATTTATTACTTTTCTCTTCCAGAATTTTATTTGCAAGATTTTCGAATTCTTTAGTGAATTTCTCCTGAAGTTGTTTTACTTCCTCCTTTTGCTCGTCCATTTTACTTTTTAAGTTTTCGAATTCTGTATTACGACTACTTAGTTCAATGGCAAGTGCATCTTTTTCCGAGCGGATATGCTCCTTTTCATCATTGAGAATATCTATCTTCGAGCGATGTTCTTCCAAGGATGCTCTTAACTGATTTTCACGTTCTTGAGCAGCACTAGTTATGGAGCTTGTTTTAAGTGATTGAAAATAACGACCTAAGAATGCGCCTATAGCCATCGAGGCAAGAGAAATTAAGAATAAGGTGATAGGTTCTGACATGCGAAAATGATTTTTGTAAATATAATATATACCTAGAATTCCTCAAGATTGGCTAGGCTGAATTTATTAACGAAATAGGTGTTACTTGATTCTAAAAACTCCAGTTTTAGAATCAAATTCGATGATTTCTTTAGGAAAGATTGATTGAAAACTGCCTTTTTCAATGAGATTACAAGGGGTGTCCACCATTACTTTTTTATTGGCTAATACCATCATTTTGTCGCAAAGTTGGATAGCCAAATCCATTTCATGTGAAGAAAACAAAATTGTTTTCTGAGTCTCATGAGCAATTTTTTTCAATAATTTTAGAATGTATGCTTTGTGATAAATATCAAGATGAGTGGTAGGTTCATCGAGGATGATAAGAGAAGTGTCTTGTGCCAAGGCTCTAGCTATCATTACTTTTTGAAGTTGACCATCACTTAGTTCGTAACATTTTTTGTGTTGAATATCTGATAATTGGAGTTGTTGAACAACTTCTTTTACCTTATGAATGTCACTTGGGTTCAAGGTGCCTAACCAATTTGTATAGGGCTGTCTGCCTAGCGCTATTACTTCCACAACTGTAAGACTTTTTGCAGCGATTGGTTCTGTTAGAACTAGACTTAATACTGTGGCAAGATGCTCAGGCGGGTAATTTTCAAGTGGTCTATTATCTATAGAGATACTACCTTTTAGGGCAGGTTGAATTCCTGCAAGTGTTCGTAGCAGTGTTGATTTTCCAATTCCATTGGCACCAACCAAAGCAACAAGTTCCCCTTTGAATAGATCAAAAGTTACATCGTCGGCCAAAAATAGTTCCTCCCTTTTTGTCCGATATCCGATGCTTAAAGAATCGGTACTTAAAACACTATGTCTGGTTTGGTCTTTAATGGCTGTCAATTTTAAAAAATCATTTTTCGTTTACGCACTAATAACCATATAACTACAGGTGCTCCTATCAGTGATGTAATCGCATTGATGGGTAAGGAGAATTGGCTACCCGGTAATTGTGCAATGGTATCACAAAGTAACATTAAAATAGCACCAATAAAAAAGGTTGCCGGTAAAATAATAGTATGATTCGTTGTTTTAAACAGTTGTTTAGCCATATGAGGTACAGCTAAACCTATGAACGCAATTGGGCCAGCAAATGCAGTTACTCCACCAGCTAATAAACTGGTGGCAATAATTATAATGAAACGTGTCTTTTTAATGTCTATTCCAAGGCTACGTGCATAGTTCTCCCCTAATAGGAATGCATTTAAAGCTTTTAGTACATAAATGGTAAAAAGGATTCCAGCACAAATAATGCATGCAAACAATTGAAGTTGCTGCCAACTTACATCCCCCAGACTACCAAAATTCCAAAAAACATACTGTCTAAGTTGTTCACTTTTACTAAAATAGGATAGAACACTCACAATAGCTGAGGTTATGCTTCCAAACATCAATCCAATAATAAGGATGGCCATAGTATCTCTTACCCTAGAGGCCACTATGATTACTGCCAATAATACCAGAAAACTACCTAAACTAGATGCAATTGCCAATGAATATGAAGTACTTATAAATTGCCATCCTATCAGAGAACTACCCATAATGAGTATGGCTACACCAAGGCTAGCACCTGAACTTATTCCTAGTACAAATGGTCCTGCAAGTGGATTTCTAAAAAGTGTTTGCATTAACAGACCTGATATGGATAAACCGCACCCCACCAATATGGCAGTAAGTGCTTTTGGTAGGCGATATTCTAAAATGATGTGCTGCCAGGTAGTTTTAGAGGCAGATCCTCCACCAAGTACAGTGAGTATTTCTTCAAATGGGATGGATACTGAACCCAATGATAGGTTAAGTAGAAAACAACCAATGAGTACTATGATTAGTATACCAAAGGCAAGAGAGTATGTTCGTTTTAAAATCAATTAATCCAAGGGTTTAAAGAAGAATAGTTCATGCTCAGGCATTAGTTCAGGATGGAAAATATAAATTAAATCCTTTAATATAAGATCAGGTCGCTGGGGAGCTAGTTCAAAATATAAAGAGCCTCCGGTGGCACCTATAGTTTTATTGTAGGTATAGATATGCTTTTGTTTAAAAGCCGCGAACTCCATGTACATTTTATTAGCTGATTCCATTTGTGTATAATTGGTGAATTGGGATGGACTAATCCAAAAGTCAGCGTTGATTGCTGTGTCGTACACGCTTTCAATACTAAGGGCAAGACTTCCTGTTCCTTTGGTGTCTTTCCATAAATATTCCGCGTTCGCATCCTCAATAAATTGCGCCGCCCAGCTTTCACCTGCGGGAAGATACCACACATCTTTATACATTGCCCCACTAAATACTGTCGGCCTTTTAGTCGCGTTGGCTGCAATTTCCTTTGCCTGTTGGTAATTAGATTTTATTTCGTTAAACAGGGAATCTGCTAAAGATTCTTTTTGAAAGAATGGAGCGAAGAATTTAATCCACTCTGCTTTACCTAGAGGAGAAGTTTCATTCCAATCTCCATTGTAAACCACTGGAATACCACTTCTTTCAATGGTTTGATATGTTTTATTTTGGTTATTGATAGAGAACCCAATCACTACCTCAGGTGCCAATTCGAGTAAAATTTCAGTGTTTATCGATTCATTCACCCCTAATTCAGTAATACTTCCATTATCAATTCGTTTCCTTGCCGCCTCAGAAGAAATATAACGGGTATCTGGAAATCCTACTAACGTATTTAAAACCCCCAGAGCCTCCAGGGCTGGAATATGAGTTGTTGAGGTAACAACAAGACGAGAAATGGGTACCGAAATAAAAGCATCATAAGTTTTGTTTTTTGTCGGTGTGGTTCCTTTGGGAGCTAAAAGATAAACGAATGGTTTATCGGCCTCAGGCCAAGGATTGCTTACTGTAATATAGGTGAAATCACCTTCCTTTTCAATATTAAATCCATTTGCATACTGAAGCGATATGGTCTTTTTTTGACCTGTTGATTTGTCTTCTTTTTTAGTTTGACAACTTAGTAAAAGAAAAAAAAGGATGAGATATAAGTATACTTTCATAACGGTTTCAAAAATAAGATTAATAAATCTTTTTAGTATAGAATTAATAAAATGTTTTACTTTCGCAAATGAAATATGGTTCAGAATGATGTGATATCATTTTGATTAAAAGGGAATCAAGTGAGATACTTTTTAGGCAAGATTTTTTCTTTAAAGTATTAATTCTTGAGCTGTTCCCGCAACTGTAAGCTTAGTTTCTAATTGTTAGAAATGCTTGTTGCCACCTCATGCCACTGTCGTTTTTTAACGATGGGAAGGCCGCAACTAGACGCAAGCCAGGAGACCTGCCATTTTCAAACAAATGATTGTCAAACTTTCGGGATAAAAGTTTGCGTATGGAATCCATACTTTTTTCCCATAATTAAACAGTTTATGAACAAAAAAATGTGTTCGTTTGGCGTGTTGGCGCTAACGTGTGCGTTGTCTTTTTCGCAACAAAAAGACAAAGAATCCTCAGTAGAAACCTTAGAGGAAGTAGTGGTATCTGATTCGCGATTTGAATTAAAGCGTGAACATTCTGGAAAAACTGTCATAAAGGTGACCAGAGCTATGTTGGATAATCAACAAGGAAAAACAGTAGCAGAGGTGATTAATACCATCTCTGGTATTGAAATAGCTGGAAGTCGTAGTAATGCAGGTCAAAATTTAGGGTATTTTGTTCGCGGAGGTAATAATCGTCAGGTGTTGGTTTTAATTGATGGTATTCAAATGAATGATGCCTCTCAAATTGCATCAGATTTTGATATGCGTTTGCTTTCTTCTGATCAGATTGAATCTATCGAAATTGTAAAAGGTGCCGCGAGTACACTTTACGGAAATGGTGCGGCCACAGCCGTAATTAATATTACAACACGGAAGGCTTCTCAAAAGAAAATTTCAGCAATTTTCAGTTCTACAATTGCTAGTAATCAATCCCAAGATGATTCGGCATATAATCCTGCTGATTTTAGCAATAGTGCGACCCTTAGTGGGACCTTAGGTGCATTTACCTATTTGGGTGGATTTTCTCATCAATTTACTGATGGTCTTTCTGCCTTAAATGTGAATGGTGCGACGGAGAGAGATCCTTTTTCCAGACAGAATGCCCAAGTAAAACTAGGGTATGGTGCGGGAAAAGCTTTTGAAATGGCTGTTTATGGTAATTGGGACAACTATTATGCTCATTATGATAATAGTTACCCAATGGAAGACGCAGACTTCCTTTCAAGAAGTAAACAATATAGGGTAGGAGTAGCCCCAAAATTTAACTATCGTATCGGGAGTGTAAATGTGAACGCGGCTTTTACTGAAATCAATCGCGAAATTGAATCAACCTATCCTAATTCGTATTATGCAAAAAATCATATAGTTGATGCTTTCAGTAAAAATAAGATTGGAGATCGTTTACATGCGATTGTCGGAGTAAATTATAAACAAGATTACGCTCGTTTTGCATCAGAACATCAAATACACTACGCCGATCCTTATTTGAATCTTGTGTATGTTTCTGATTTTGGATTGAATTTTAACGGAGGTGTTCGAAATAATAATCATAGTATATACGGAAGTCATTGGGTATACAATTTAAATCCTTCGTATACATTAGCAACAAATTCAGGATATACTAAGTTCTTTGGAAGTTATAGTACTTCGTATATAGCACCCACCTTGTACCAATTATATGCTACATGGGGAGGTAACTCTGATTTAAAAGCCGAGGAAAATATCACCAAAGAAGGAGGTGTTGAGTGGAAGGTTAATAAGAATATTCGTTTAAGTACTCTATATTTTGAGCGACTAGAAAAGAATTTTATAGATTATGTATATACAGATCCAGTTACTTACGATGGTGGATACGATAACGTTGATAGGGATTTCAAAGTTAGAGGAGTTGAAGTAGAAGCTGATGCTTCCATTGGGAATAAGTTATCAATGTCTGTGAATTATACCTTTACAGAAAAAGATGATGTAGCTGTTTTACGCATTCCAAAACATAAACTTAATAGTTTGGTTGGTTTTAAATGGAATTCAAAGACCTACACTTCAGTTAGCTACCAGTATAATGCCGAACGTACAGATAGAGATTTTACTACCTATCAAGATGTTACATTGGATGCTTATGGCTTACTTGACATTTATGTGAGTCATCAATTGTTATCTAGATTAAAAGTTTTTGCTACAGTTACTAATCTTTTAAATGAAGACTATACAGAAATTTTAGGGTATACAACACGTGGTAGAAATGCAAGAATAGGAATGTCGTTACAGTTCTAAAGTTGGTTTGGGATTGAACTGAACTTTATTCCAAATTAAAAGTCCCGTGATAAACGGGACTTTTATAGTTTTATTAAAATTGTTCTCCTGGAAGTATATACATTTCTTTTGTAAAGGGTTTTTCTTTGATTCCCTTTAAGGCTTCAACTGGGGAAATCATTTCTTGGCTAAATCTTGCCATACCACTGGTCATATCATCTAGAGCTGCTTTAAGTAAGGGTTCTTCAATATTGCCAAAAGGTTTGATATCACGGAAGTAATTTCTTTCCAATACCTCAAATTGAGGTATAAATCCTTCTGTATAGTTGCTTTCATTGTTTTTGTTGAATATTTTAAAAACAATTGGCTGCATTGCATATTTATGATTCGGATTCACATTACTTTGCATAAATGAAGGAGAGTCGAATAGGGTAATTGAGCCTACATTTTTCCCGTAGGATTGTTCACCTATTGTAATGACTTCCATATAGGGTAATAGTCCATTTATAATCATCTCACTAGCAGATGCGGTTCCATCACTCATTAGTACATACAATCGTGTTAATGAAGTTAACCTATTTATGGTTACTTTTGTACCAGTAGCATTTCCTGTAGTTTTATCGTAAATGTTGGCCTGATCATAAAAAGGATAAGCGCCATTCTCACTACTATTTTTACTGTTGAACATAAGCCTTGCAAAATGATCTGTAGTGGTTGCATTACCATAAATCATACTAGCAAGGTACGCCGAGGTTAATACGGATCCACCACCGTTGTACCTAAGATCTAAAACAAGTTCTTCAATTCCTTCTGTTTTGAATGTCCCAAACACCTCATTTAATTCATTGTGATAGGAGTTGTTAAAGCTGTTATAAGTGAGATAACCTATTTTTTTGCCACCATATTCAAATACATTGCTAAAATGAATTGGATTTTCCTGAACTGGACGAATAGCTAAAGTCGAAATACCCCCAGTAGGTGTAACCGTTTCTCCTGCTACAGTAGCAAATTCTAATTTAATGGTGTTGTTTCTGTAGTAATTATTTACAACAAGATAATTGGAAGTATTAAGTGTTACATCATCAAATCGATAGATGATATCTCCGCGTTTCATGCCTGCATCGGCAGCAGGAGAATTTGGAATCACATAGCCTACATAAAGCACAACCTGATTGGTTTGCCCTACTCTAACTAAATCACCTATTTCAAATCCGTAAGCTTCTCCTTCCCCTCTAAAAGAGCTAAGTAGTGCTTCATAATCATCTACAATCCATGAAAATCTATCGGACACATTTCTATCGTATAGAAGGCTATAAAAAAGGTCTTCAGGATCGTTAAATTGTTTAAGGAAATTGGTGTATTGCGAAGGAGTAAAGGCATTATCATCTAGATTAGGCACATCTTCCTGCCAGTAGTAGAACTGGTTCATTCCTCTCCAAATAAAATCATGAATAGCTAAATCACTTGAAGGTCTGGTAGCATCATCATCATTGTCCTTACAACTAAAAATGGTGATTGATAAAAATAAAAGTAGGAAAATCTTTTTCATGAATTAAAGTGTTGAATTAATGTATAACAAACCTTAAAGTTAACGGTTTATTAGGTTATTACGTATGTCCTTATTAAATAGTTTCTTCAAAGAGTTGTTGAGTTAGCAAATATGTTCCAGTGTACGTATTTGATTTTTTATACCGTATATTGGATATTTCTTTTATTCTATTGTTGTAAATGTATTTACAATATTTTGAAATTAAAATTTTTGTAACAAAATTTATTGTCATTCGTCTAGAAGATATAAGCAACCAATACCAATGACTCAAGCAGAGTTTTTACATACTGTAATGCCTTTTAAAGACAAACTTTTTCGGATGGCCAAGAGATTATTGGTTTCAACCGAGGAGGCTGAGGATGCGACACAAGAGGTCCTTTTAAAGTTGTGGGATAAAAAGGAGGGGATAGGTAATTACAACAATGTGGAAGCTTTTGCGATGACAATGACTAAAAATTTCTGTCTTGACAGACTTAAGTCAAAACAAGCAAGTAACTTAACCCTTGTTCATAGTAATTACAAGGATGAAAAGAGTTCAGTGTATCATCAAGTAGAGGTTGAAGATAGCTTGCAGTGGGTACAACGAATTATGCAAACTCTGCCGGAGCAACAACGAATCATTGTTCAATTAAGAGATATTGAACAATATGAATTTGATGAAATTGAAAAAATGTTAGACATGAATGCTACAGCCATACGTGTGGCTCTTTCAAGAGCAAGAAAAACAATACGTGAGGCTTTGTTAAAAAAACATAGTTATGGAACTAAGTAGAATAGAAACATTATTGGTAAAGTACTTTGAAGCTGACACAAGTACAGCGGAAGAGCAGGAACTTCAACATTATTTTTCACAAGAGAATGTGGCGCCACATTTGGAGGAATATCGTTCTATGTTTGCATTCTTTTCCAGAGCCAAAGAAGAGCAGTATACCAAGCCCCTTCCATCAAAACCTTCGAGAAAATTTAATACCCTTATTCGGTGGATTTCGGTGGCAGCAGTTGCAGTTTTTGTTTTTGGCATTTATTTTGGGAACCCATTCAGTACATCGTCTCAATTGTCTGATGAAGAACTGTTGGCCTACCAACAAACCAAGGATGCATTGGAGTTTGTTTCTTTAAAATTAAATAAAGGTGCACAGTCCATTGAATATCTTGGTGAATTTGAAACTGCTAAAAACAAAATCCTAATCAACAATTAAGTAAGAAGTCATGAAAATAAATAATCTATATCCTACCATGAAAAAACAGATCGTTTTATTAGTTGCACTTTTGGCCCTACCAATGGCCACTTTTGCTCAGTCAATTTTTGACAAATTTGAAGAGTCTGATAATGTTACAACAGTGGTTGTTACTAAAAAGATGTTTGAACTTTTCTCTCGTATTGATGCCGAAGATAAAGAAGCTAAAGAGTTTATGGAACTCACTAAAAGTCTACATAATCTTAGGGTATTTGTTACCGAAAATAAATCGGTTGCCGCAGACATGAAGTCAACCGTGGATAAGTACCTAAAATCATCAGCAATGGAAGAGTTAATGAGAGTTAAAGATAAAGATGCTAATGTTAAATTTTATATCCGTCAAGGTAAAGATGCGGATCACGTTAAAGAACTTTTGATGTTTGTTGACGGAATTAATGGAACAGCTAAAATGCCTGGAGATAGAAAGGTGGAAACAGTTCTCTTATCCCTGACAGGTGATATTGACCTTAATAAGATCAGTACCCTGACTAAGAAAATGAATTTACCTTCAGAGCTCGATAAGGCTGGAAACAAATAATTTAATTTAAAAACTCCACAGGATACTGTGGAGTTTTTTAACCACTAAAAACAATCAAAAAATGGCAACAGTTATCAAGTATGTAACCAAGATGCTACTTCTGGTAGCTTCCCTTCTTTTCTTTTCCTGTACTAGTAGTACTTCCCTTCAAGAATACCTAGTAGAGGGTGCACAACGAAGTGATTTTATTTCAGTTGATTTACCAGCAAGTATATTGAAGATTGATCAGGAATCGCTTACAAAGGAGCAAAAGGAAGCTTATAAATCAGTTAAAAAATTAAATGTTCTTATTCTGCCTTTAAAAGATGATAATCAAGCGGTATACAATGAAGAACGTATGCGCGTTAATGAAATTTTAAAAAGTGGAAAGTATCAAGACTTAATGCGCATAAATGATAAGCACATGAAAGGAGTCATTAAGTATTTGGGTACCGATGAAGAAATAGACGAATTGATTCTTTTCGGCAGTAGCGACGACAAAGGTTTTGCGTTGGTTCGTGTTTTGGGAAAAGATATGAAACCGGAAAACATGAGTACTCTTATTGAAGCTTTACAACGTTCCAATATAGATGAAGCATCCTTAGGAGGTCTTAAACAGTTTTTTTAATTAGCTGAATAGCTATATTATGTAAACTCTTCAACGTTGTTGAGGAGTTTTTTTTATGGTGAAAAGTGACCTATTATAAAAATGTGTGTCTTAATGCTTAGATGATTAAAGTATTCACATCCTATGTTGAAGGATGGTAATAAATATACATCATGTTTACACTAATAGGGAAGGGGTATTTAGAAAGGGCATGGAGGTTGTACCTCTTCCTATTTTATGAAATAGTTTATTATAGATGGAGGCATAGCCCTACTTTCTATTAAAGGGGAGACATTATTAGGTTGGTTTCAGTCTCCCCTTTTTTAATGATAAATATTTAAAGTGTAGTGAGGACCCTTACTGAGTTTAAGAGCTTACTTTGAGGTTAGACAAAAGGGATTCTCCTACACTTTATATGAGTCAGAATTATACATATCCAAGATGGTTGAAATTTAAAAAGCCCCGCTAGTATTATTTAGCGGGGCTTTTAGGTATTAAAAAGGTAAATTAAAAACAGTGTTAATTTTTCATTTTAACTACAATGAATTCCGTTCTACGGTTCAGTTGGTGAGCCTGTTCTTCACATGGATGGCTTCCATCACAACCGTTGGTAAGTCTTCGTTTACCAAATCCTTCTACAGACGTAATACGATCTTTCGAGATTCCTTTACTAATTAGGTACTCATAGGTAGAATTGGCACGATCAATAGATAATCTATCGTTATAACTTAAGCTACCTCTGGCATCCGTATGTGATTCTATTCGAATAACCATTTCAGGATAAATATTGTTCATTAGATTTACAATTTTGTCCAGTTCGGCAGCAGCATCAGGTCGGATATTGTGCTTATCAAAATCGAAGTAAATATTATCCAGTTCAGCGAGTTTAACCACATCTTCAACAGGGCTTAATACCAAATCAACGATAATTTCTTCAGTAGTTGGTTTCAAATTTCTAGAAGTGAAGTCCTTCGAATCTGAAACATATTTATCTTGACTTCCTACAATGTGATAGTCTGTATTGCGGTCAATATTAATTTCATAGTATCCTTTGTCATCCGTTACTACATATGCTATTTCTTTTCCGCTTTCCATTAGCTGAATTTTAGCATTAGGTATTGGTCGGTTATTAATCGCATCTGTAACGGTACCTTTAAGCATGAGTAGGGGAGTTCTTGTAAATGCATAAATATCGTCATCTCCCATTCCACCACTTCTGTTTGAAGAGATATATCCTGTGATACCGTCTTCATTAAGGAAAAAGGCAAAATCATCTTTACTGCTGTTTGCCGGAACACCAATATTTACCACATCCATAAAGTTCCCTTCTTTATCTTTAATGGAGGCAAAAACGTCTAACATACCTAGACCCACATGTCCATCTGAAGAGAAAAACATATTGTCTTCATTGTTTACGAAAGGAAATACCTCATTTCCAGGAGTGTTAATTACATCTCCTAAATTCTGCGGAGTACCAACTGATCCATCCTTATTCACATCTACTACGTAAATGTCGTAACCTCCTTTACCGCCCGGCATATCTGAGGCAAAGTATAACTTTTTGCCATCTCTGCTTAAGCTAGGATGAGCGGTAGAGTATAGGTCACTATTGAATGGAAGTTCTGTTATGTTTTTCCATTGGTCATTTACCAATGAAGCTCTATATATTTTAAGATTAACTATTCCTTCTTCATCTTTACCCTTTCCATCTAGATAGTTATTACGAACAAAGTACATGGTATTACCATCTCTTGAAATCGTCACAGGGCCATCGTGATATTGTGTGTTAACATCTCCCTTTAGTTTCGATTTATGATCAACATTAGTAGCTTCTTTACTTGTTTGATACACATCTAGAAAAGGTTGCATGTTCCATGAATATAGTCTCTTAGTGGACACCCCTTCATCACGTGATGAAACGAAATATATTTCATCGTTGTGTTCTATGGCGCCAAAGTCGCTGTATTTGGTATTGAAACCTACAGATTTAATCTTGTACTGTTGTTTGGCATTGAAAACTTGTGTAACGAAGTTACTTTTCTTTAGATACTTTTCAGCTCTATTGTCACCATTAGATGAGTTGTATTTTTCCATCCAGATAGTTGACTCGTCATAGTTTTCTACTGCTCTTAATGCCTGAGCATATTGAAAGTAATATTCCGAAGGTACATTTTCTTGTTGTACTACCTCTTGTAAATACGGGATGGCATTGGATGGCTCTCTTAATAGAAGGTAGCTGTCAGCAATTCTTCTTTTGGCATAGTCCGCATTGTAATCCTTATCCACCAAGTCTTTATATACTTCAATGGCATCTACAAACGAAAAGTTGTTAAACAAACGATCGGCACGTTGTTGTTTGACCTGCTGAGCTACAAGGGTTGAGCTTGTCATCACCAGGATCAAAAGACATATTTTGTATAGCTTTTTCATGTTGTTACGCATTTAAGTATTAGAAATATCTTGGAGATTTGAGTTTGGATTTAATAAACTTCAACTCATATATCAGGATGATTTCATGAGAACCTGAAGTATAGGGTCTTATATCACCTTTAGGATAATCATAGGCATATCCTATTCGGAATTGATCAGACACTTGAAAATCGGCAATAGCTCCAAAACTGTCAGCGTCATTAAAACGGTAGGCGGCTCCAAGCCATAACTTTTCATTAATTAAGAAGTTGGCTGTAACATCATAACTCGCAGGTGCGCCATTAGTTAATTTGAAGATAGTAGAAGGCTTGAATTTTAGGTTTTTGTTAAGATTGAACACGTAACCACCTGTTAAATAATAACTTACCCTCTCATTAGCCTCGATAAGAACATCAGTGGCATCATGATATTTTTGATTAATAAATCTAGGTGCGGATAGGCCCAAATACCACATGTCTGAGTGGAGATAGATACCTGCACCTAAGTTTGGAGTCCAAGAGTTTATGTTCTCTAGGGTGTTATCCTGTGATACAGTAGCCTGGTCTAAATTGTAGTGACTAAAACCACCTTTTAATCCAAATGCAAGCTCTGTGTTTACACCTGTTCTAATGGTATATGAAAAGTCTCCAAAAATATAGGCGAAATTCTGATCTCCAATTTTATCATTGATTAAAGAAAAACCAAGTCCAACCTTCTCATTACGTAATGGTGAATGAATAGATAGTGTTTGAGTTTGAGGTCCTCCTTCAAAGCCAGCCCATTGGCTTCGGTGTAGTGCAGTGATGTTTAAAGCTTCTCTACTTCCTGCATAAGCCGGGTTGATAGAAATAGTGTTAAACATGTATTGAGTGAATTGTGGCAGCTGTTGTGCCTTCCCTATAAGAGGGAAGGACAAAAGAGCCGCTATTATTGAAATTTGTTTAATCGTGTTCATGGCTAAGGATTATTTGGTTGCAAAATAGATATAACCTGTAATTGGCTTAATTCCGCTATTACGTACATTAATGATGTAGAAGTAGGTTCCAGTAGGAATTTTACCTGCGGCTCCTATTGCTCCAGAAGGTGCTTGTCCATTCCAGTTGTTTTGATAGTTATTAGATTCGAAAATAAAATCTCCCCAACGGTTAAATAGTTTTACATCAAATGTAAATCCACATTCAGGATCAATACCTTCTATTGTAAAGAAATCATTCTGTCCATCGCCATTTGGAGTTACAACTTTGGATATAATAATATCGTCAGCTGTACAAGCAAGAACAACACAATCGTCATTAATTTTTACATTAACCTGAGTACGGCTAGGGCAGTCACTGTCAGTTACTGTATAATAGAATGTGTATTCTCCCAGGGCAATGTTAGCAGGGTCAAGCCAGCTACCATCTCTAAGATTAAAGTTTGCAGGAGTTTCCCAAACACCTCCTTGTTCATATCCTTGCGCAAGAAGAGAGAATAGATTTATTTCAGCATCTTCTATACAGATATCTAATTCATATGGAGTTACTTGGTCATTCAATTGAACTTTAATTGTTTGAGTGAATTCAGTTTCATTACCACATAAGTCAGTAGCCTTCCAAGTACGAATGATGTTATAATCGCTTATTTCATCAGTACGAGTTGAAGTCTCATTGAATGTGACAACTAATTCCTCAGACCCTGTACAGTTATCGTTAAATATAACGGTTGGTACAGCAGGAATTTCTGAACAGCTTACCGTGATTTCTTCATCTAATTCCGTAAGCATGATTGGAGCTGTTATGTCTCTTACTGTAATGGTCTGTACATGTGTTGTAGTATTACCAGCACAGTCTGAAGTTGTCCATGTACGAGTGATAACATAGCTACTACCGCAAGTTTCAGATGTATCCGTTATTTCTTCTGTGAAAGTCACTTCCGTTTCTCCACTACAATTATCTGTTGCAGTCAGCGTAATTGCCTCAGGAACATCATCACATTCTACGGTTAGATTACCAGGTAATTCTTGAGCCGTAAATACTGGTGCTGTGGTATCTTCAACACGTATGTTTTGTGTATGTGTAGCTATATTGCCAGCACAGTCTGTAGCAGTCCATGTACGAACAATTGTATAATTAGTGCTACATACCTCAGTATCATAGGTGATTTCTTCATTGAAATCAACAGTAATAGAGCTATCACATTGTTCAGTAACAGTAAGAACAGCTGCCTCAGGGACTTCATTACATTCTACTGTTAGGTCTCCAGGCAATTCTTCTACAAACACAGGTGCAGTTGTATCCTCAATAGTAAATCGAACTTTTTGAGTCATGGCAACATTATTACATGCATCTGAAGCGGTGAAGGTTACTTCTGCATATTTTACAGTTTCGCACTCACTTACCCAACTTTGCTCAGAATAATCATTACTCCAATTAAAGACACTACACTCATCAGTAGCTGTAGCACCACCATTTGAATTTAACCATTCTTCGAATGCTTCCGTATTACCTTGACCATCACACTCTACAGTTTTATCCTCAGGTTGTAATGTGATTGTAGGCGCTTGTGTATCCTTTATTGTAAAGGTTGCTTTAGTTTCTGCCTGGTTTCCACATTCATCAGTAGCGGTAAATCGTACTATAATGTCATTTGAACATCCTTCCTCTAATCCTTCGAAGTTGTGCGTCCAGGTTACATCATCACAATTATCTATGGCTACCGCTCCTGCATTGTTGTTCAACCATTCATTTAGGTCAGCCAGATAATCCGTACCACATTCAACCACTAGATTTCGTAGACCAGTTTTGTCAATTATTGGAGGGATGTTATCCGTTACTTTTATGATTTGTACCTGTGGCTCGGCTTGGTTTCCGCAATTATCTGCAAGAGTCCAAGTTCTTTCAATAGTGAATGAACTACCGCATCCAGGTATAATGGTGTCTTCAAATGTAGCATTCAAATCAGTTGAACAACCATCGTTTTCATCCTCTACATCTCCCGTAACAGCTACTGATGTGTCATATGAACATTCAGCATCGATAAATATTTCTATATTCTCAGGAGCTGTAAAGGTAGGAGCCGTTGTATCTTCAATAGTGAATGTAGCCGTTGTTTCAACAAAGTTATCGCAAGAATCAGTAGCTCTAAATGTTACAGTATAAGAACCAGTGCTACCGCAAGCTTCTTCAAACGCCACTTGATTAGCGTTATTACTCCAAGAAACCGTACTACAGTTATCAGCAGTTACCGAAGCACCACCATTGTTAGCTAACCACTCTTGGAATGCTTGCTCATTACCTTGACCATCACACTCAACAGTTTTGTTTTGAGCCACTACGCTAATAGTAGGAGCCGTTGTATCTTCAATAGTGAATGTAGCCGTTGTTTCAGCAAAGTTATCACAAGAATCCGTAGCTCTAAATGTAACAGTATAAGAACCAGTGCTACCGCAAGCTTCTTCAAACGCCACTTGATTAGCATTGTTACTCCAAGAAACAGTACTACAGTTATCAGCAGTTACCGAAGCACCACCATTGTTAGCTAGCCACTCTTGGAATGCTTGCTCATTACCTTGACCATCACACTCAACAGTTTTGTTTTGAGCCACTACGCTAATAGTAGGAGCCGTTGTATCTTCAATAGTGAATGTAGCCGTTGTTTCAACAAAGTTATCACAAGAATCCGTAGCTCTAAATGTTACAGTATAAGAACCAGTGCTACCGCAAGCTTCTTCAAACGCCACTTGATTAGCGTTATTACTCCAAGAAACCGTACTACAGTTATCAGCAGTTACCGAAGCACCACCATTGTTAGCTAGCCACTCTTGGAATGCTTGCTCATTACCTTGCCCATCACACTCAACTGTTTTGTTTTGAGCCACTACGCTAATAGTAGGAGCCGTTGTATCTTCAATAGTGAATGTAGCCGTTGTTTCAACAAAGTTATCACAAGAATCCGTAGCTCTAAAGGTAACAGTATAAGAACCAGTGCTACCGCAAGCTTCTTCAAACGCCACTTGATTAGCGTTATTACTCCAAGAAACCGTACTACAGTTATCAGCAGTTACCGAAGCACCACCATTGTTAGCTAACCACTCTTGGAATGCTTCAGTATTACCTAGACCATCACACTCAACAGTTTTGTTTTGAGCCACCACGCTAATAGTAGGAGCCGTTGTATCTTCAATAGTGAATGTAGCCGTTGTTTCAACAAAGTTATCGCAAGAATCCGTAGCTCTAAATGTTACAGTATAAGAACCAGTGCTACCGCAAGCTTCTTCAAACGCCACTTGATTAGCGTTATTACTCCAAGAAACCGTACTACAGTTATCAGCAGTTACCGAAGCACCACCATTGTTAGCTAACCACTCTTGGAATGCTTCAGTATTACCTAGACCATCACACTCAACAGTTTTGTTTTGAGCCACCACGCTAATAGTAGGAGCCGTTGTATCTTCAATAGTGAATGTAGCCGTTGTTTCAACAAAGTTATCGCAAGAATCCGTAGCTCTAAATGTTACAGTATAAGAACCAGTGCTACCGCAAGCTTCTTCAAACGCCACTTGATTGGCATTGTTACTCCAAGAAACCGTACTACAGTTATCAGCAGTTACCGAAGCACCACCATTGTTAGCTAACCACTCTTGGAATGCTTGCTCATTACCTTGACCATCACACTCAACAGTTTTGTTTTGAGCCACTACGCTAATCGTAGGAGCCGTTGTATCTTCAATAGTGAATGTAGCCGTTGTTTCAACAAAGTTATCACAAGAATCCGTAGCTCTAAATGTTACAGTATAAGAACCAGTGCTACCGCAAGCTTCTTCAAACGCCACTTGATTAGCATTGTTACTCCAAGTAATGGCTCCGCAATCATCAGTAGCAGTTGCCCCACCATTGTTAGCCAACCAATCTTGTAATGCTTGTACATTACCTTGTCCATCACACTCAACAGTCGTAGATTGAGCATTAGTAATTATTGGTTTGGTAGTATCTTTAATTGCATACGTTGCTGTTGTTTCAACAAAATTTCCACAAGCATCAGTAGCTGTAAATGTTACCGTTATTGGTTCTGCACAATCAGAAGCAACTTGACCATAATTGTTAGACCAAATAACTTCACTACAATTATCCATTGCAGAAGCACCACCATTATTATTTAACCACTCTTGAATTTCCTGGTTATTACCAGATCCATCACATTCTACAACTAGGTTGCTAGCTACAGATGTTAAGGTAGGTTTTACATTATCATTTAAAGTATAAGTATATACCCAGTCATGGTTAGTACCTGTACAATCCGCATAGTTCCATGTATAGGTTTTAGTACCCGCACATGTAGGATCTTCACTAACTACTGGACCTGTAGGGATGATTTCATTACCACAGTTATCAGTTACAGTAGGAGGAGTCGGCTGGGTGATCTCAGAAAGACAGGCTACAGTAGAACCGTCATTAGATGGCATTGTAAAGTCTTGGTAATCGATAGTATAGGTATACACCCAATCATGATTAAAGCCTGAACAGTCAGCATAGTTCCATGTATAGGTCTTAGTACCTTCACAGGCAGGATCACTACCAACAATCGGTCCGGTTGGGATGATTTCTTTACCACAGTTGTCATACACCGTTGGTGGTACAGGCTCTGTAATATCATCCAGACAGGCTACAGTAGAACCGTCATTAGATGGCATTGTAAAGTCTTGGTAATCGATAGTATAGGTATACACCCAATCATGATTAAAGCCTGAACAGTCAGCATAGTTCCATGTATAGGTCTTAGTACCTTCACAGGCAGGATCACTACCAACAATCGGTCCGGTTGGGATGATTTCTTTACCACAGTTGTCATACACCGTTGGTGGTACAGGCTCTGTAATATCATCCAGACAGGCTACAGTAGAACCGTCATTAGATGGCATTGTAAAGTCTTGGTAATCGATAGTATAGGTATACACCCAATCATGATTAAAGCCTGAACAATCAGCATAGTTCCATGTATAGGTCTTAGTACCTTCACAGGCAGGATCACTACCAACAATCGGTCCGGTTGGGATGATTTCTTTACCACAGTTGTCATACACCGTTGGTGGTACAGGCTCTGTAATATCATCCAGACAGGCTACAGTAGAACCGTCATTAGATGGCATTGTAAAGTCTTGGTAATCGATAGTATAGGTATACACCCAATCATGATTAAAGCCTGAACAATCAGCATAGTTCCATGTATAGGTCTTAGTACCTTCACAGGCAGGATCACTACCAACAATCGGTCCGGTTGGGATGATTTCTTTACCACAGTTGTCATACACCGTTGGTGGTACAGGCTCTGTAATATCATCCAGACAGGCTACAGTAGAACCGTCATTAGATGGCATTGTAAAGTCCTGGTAATCGATAGTATAGGTATACACCCAATCATGATTAAAGCCTGAACAATCAGCATAGTTCCATGTATAGGTCTTAGTACCTTCACAGGCAGGATCACTACCAACAATCGGTCCGGTTGGGATGATTTCTTTACCACAGTTGTCATACACCGTTGGTGGTACAGGCTCTGTAATATCATCCAGACAGGCTACAGTAGAACCGTCATTAGATGGCATTGTAAAGTCTTGGTAATCGATAGTATAGGTATACACCCAATCATGATTAAAGCCTGAACAATCAGCATAGTTCCATGTATAGGTCTTAGTACCTTCACAGGCAGGATCACTACCAACAATCGGTCCGGTTGGGATGATTTCTTTACCACAGTTGTCATACACCGTTGGTGGTACAGGCTCTGTAATATCATCCAGACAGGCTACAGTAGAACCGTCATTAGATGGCATTGTAAAGTCCTGGTAATCGATAGTATAGGTATACACCCAATCATGATTAAAGCCTGAACAGTCAGCATAGTTCCATGTATAGGTCTTAGTACCTTCACAGGCAGGATCACTACCAACAATCGGTCCGGTTGGGATGATTTCTTTACCACAGTTGTCATACACCGTTGGTGGTACAGGCTCTGTAATATCATCCAGACAGGCTACAGTAGAACCGTCATTAGATGGCATTGTAAAGTCCTGGTAATCGATAGTATAGGTATACACCCAATCATGATTAAAGCCTGAACAGTCAGCATAGTTCCATGTATAGGTCTTAGTACCTTCACAGGCAGGATCACTACCAACAATCGGTCCGGTTGGGATGATTTCTTTACCACAGTTGTCATACACCGTTGGTGGTACAGGCTCTGTAATATCATCCAGACAGGCTACAGTAGAACCGTCATTAGATGGCATTGTAAAGTCTTGGTAATCGATAGTATAGGTATACACCCAATCATGATTAAAGCCTGAACAGTCAGCATAGTTCCATGTATAGGTCTTAGTACCTTCACAGGCAGGATCACTACCAACAATCGGTCCGGTTGGGATGATTTCTTTACCACAGTTGTCATACACCGTTGGTGGTACAGGCTCTGTAATATCATCCAGACAGGCTACAGTAGAACCGTCATTAGATGGCATTGTAAAGTCTTGGTAATCGATAGTATAGGTATACACCCAATCATGATTAAAGCCTGAACAGTCAGCATAGTTCCATGTATAGGTCTTAGTACCTTCACAGGCAGGATCACTACCAACAATCGGTCCGGTTGGGATGATTTCTTTACCACAGTTGTCATACACCGTTGGTGGTACAGGCTCTGTAATATCATCCAGACAGGCTACAGTAGAACCGTCATTAGATGGCATTGTAAAGTCTTGGTAATCGATAGTATAGGTATACACCCAGTCATGTTTATGACCAGCACAATCTTCATAAGTATACGTGTAGGAAATAGTGCCTTCACAATCAGGGGTGGCACTAACCACTGGTCCGGAAGGAACAATAGCAACGTTACACGCATCTAAAACTACCGGTAAAGTAGGAGCTACTGCTTCAGAGGCACAAGAAATTGTTGAACCATCATTTTCAGGTAGTGTAAAGTCTCCCTGTTGAATATTAATAGTCTGTGTAGTTGATACCTCCTTTCCACAGTTATCTTTAATTGTAAATGTTCTTGTAACAACTATAGGGCAAGTAGTTCCACCACTAACTACATCTATATATGTGATGCTTTGTATTGTACCGTCATCATGAGCCAGGTAGTCTATACCATTGTCAAAAGACGAGGTAATATTAACATCCGTTGTACTAAAAGCAAATCGCGCAATACTCTCTGCTGTAATAGCACTTGTATCACAACCTTCTAAATTTAATGGAGATGGTACTTGAATCGTAGGATCTTCGGTGTCTGTTACAAGAAATTCTTTACTAATTGTAGCTGTACAACCGTTTTTATCAGTTACGATAACATTATAGGTTCCTGGTAGTAAATTACTAACATCTTCAGTTGTTGCACTAAATCCATTATTACTAGTCCAGCTGTATGTATATGGAAAGGTACCTCCAGAAACACTTAGGTCAATATAGCCATCAGGAGATCCGCTACATTCTATATCCGTAACAGTATTTGTGCTTAAAAATAAAGGATCATTTACGACGATAGTATACATTTGACTATCTGATGATACTGGATTAGAGGTGTCTGTAGCAGTAAGAGTTACATTATAGGTGCCTGCACTAGGGAAAGTATGTGAAAAAGAAGAAACCGGGGGACTTAAAGATGTAGGACCAGTAGTAGTTCCATCACCCCAATTCCATGTGTAAGAATAAGGAGAATTAATAGGAGTGCCTGAACTGGAATTTCTTTTACCTCCAGTTACAAAAGTGCTAAAATCAATAGTGTAGTCATTTGAACAATCAACAGCGTAGGTATAATTAGCTACAAGGGGGGCATCTATGATAAATGGCCCAAGCTCAGAATAACATTTGGAAGGGTTAACATCACAATCTTTACCACTATTTGATTGCCATGCCATATAAAAGTTGCTTAATTCAACTTCATCTCCGCAATTCCAGGTAAATGTATGGATATCAAGGAGTCCATGGGTAGGAATTGGTTGACCTTCATATAAACAATCATTTACAGCATATGACTGTACCGAACCATCAGGTTTTGTTATTTTTACGTTAAAGGTTAAATGCAAGGAGTATCTGTCTGAAGCGGCAGTTGGAGTGAATTGAACCCAGATATGGGTATTTACTGGACTCCCTGGAGTACATGAGCCATTTGAGAATGGTGCCCCGCTCGCATCTCCTAAGTAAAAGGTTGTGAGGTTAAAATCATTGGCAGGACATCCCTTACTATTTTGCCCATGAGTGCTCCATGAGAAAAGGAAGACACCCAATAAAACCAATACATTGTTTAAAGTAATTTTTAAATTCATACAGCTTAATTTTAATTTCGTTAACTAAGACTTTACATTTTAGTTTTTAGTCATCCATTAAAACCAACTGTAACAACTTGAAAATGATACGGAGGGGTTTCGTAGGTCGGTTAAGTTGTGTACAATTAATTTTAGTTAAAGTTCTTATACATCAACATTTACAATTTGAGGCGCAAATGATAAATGCTTATATTTCAATACGAAATTGAAAAATAAATTTGGAAGCAAAGAATTTCCTTCAAAATATTAGTTAAATTGACGTTTTTAATCGGTAAACGACCAATTTTATGAAAGAGATACACCTTATACGGCACGCTAAATCATCATGGGATCTACCATTACCCGATCATAAACGTCCCTTGGCTCAACGAGGTATTATGGATGCTATGAATGTGGGTAAATCATTGATTGAAAAACAGTTAAATGTGGAGGCCGTTTATTGCAGTCCTTCAGAAAGAACTAGGCAAACAGCAGATATTATTCTTAATGAAACTGCTCTAAAGCGCCTTCCTTTTCATTATGTCGATGACTTGTATGATTTTCATGGGAATGGGCTGCTTTCAGTTATTAAGTCTTTACCTGATGTCTATAATTCAGTAATGGTTTTTGGTCATAATCATGCCATTACATGGTTTGTCAATAACTATACTTCTCATTATTTTGACAATGTGCCAACATGTGGTTATTTAAACATTTCTTTTCCTATAAGCAGTTGGAATGAATTGCAAAAAGGAGTACTTTTAAACCATCTATTCCCTAAAGATCTTCGATAGATGATTTATGTTGATAAAGTAACCAAAAACAGCTACATCAATAGAGAGATTAGCTGGTTGCAGTTTAATGCCCGTGTGTTGCAGGAAGCAGCTGATGAAACCGTACCTCTAATTGACCGATTAAGGTTCCTAGGAATCTTTTCGAATAATCTTGATGAATTTTTTAAGGTGCGTTATGCGACCGTTAAACGTATAGCCCAATCAGGCAAAACAGGGAAAAGTGTGTTGGGTGGCGCCAATGCTAAAGATTTGCTCGAGGATATAACTGAGATTGTTATTAAGCAACAGGCAGAGAGCCTTGAGATACTTAGTGCAATTGAGAAAAAATTAGAGGAAGAAAATATCTTTGTTCGCAACGAGAATGAAATTTCTCCATCTCAAAGTGAATACATAAAAAGTTATTTTATTCAAAAGGTAAGCCCTGCTTTAGTGACCATTATCCTTAATGAGTTGGATGCTTTTCCAGAACTAAGAGATAGTGCAGCCTACTTGGCCATAAAAATGGTTCTTAAAGAAGAGACTAAGCCTTCGGGTATTCGAAAATACTTTGGAGTTGGGAATTCAAAAGAACGTCTCAGATATGCACTTATTGAAATACCACGTACGGTAGAACGGTTTGTTGTATTGCCAAACGAAGGTGATAAGAATTATATCATAATGCTTGATGATCTTATTCGATACAATTTGAGTAACATTTTTACCATATTTGATTATGAGTCCATATCGGCTCACATGATCAAAATTACTAGAGATGCAGAATTGGATATTGATAGTGATTTGAGTAAAAGTTTTATAGAGAAAATATCTAGTAGTGTTAAGGGACGCAGTAGTAGCGAGCCCGTACGTTTTGTATATGATAAAGAGATAGATAAAGATACCTTAAAGTTCCTTCTTAATAAAATGGGGATTGATAATACAGATAGTATAATCCCTGGAGGTCGTTATCACAACAGAAGGGACTATATGGATTTTCCTAGTTTAGGTAGACAGGATTTGTTATATAAAACATATCCGGCATTGCCGATTAAGGGATTGAGTCTTGAAGGTAGTATATTGGAAAAGATTGCTGCGAAGGATTATTTGCAATTTGCACCTTACCACACTTTCTCATACGTAGTTCGATTTTTGCGAGAGGCAGCACTAGATCCTAAAGTAAAATCAGTTAAGATTACTGTCTATAGATTAGCAAAGTTATCAGATGTTGCCAGTTCATTAATTAATGCAGTTAAAAATGGAAAGAGTGTAACAGTTCAGATTGAGCTGCAGGCGCGTTTTGATGAAGAAGCTAATATTAGGTATGCCGAGCAACTTCAATCTGAAGGTGTTAATTTAATATTTGGGGTTCCGGGATTGAAGGTTCATAGCAAAATTTGTGTTATTGAAAGGGAAGAGGGCGATAAAATTAAGCGCTACGGTTTTGTCAGTACCGGTAATTTTAATGAGTCTACAGCTAAGATTTACACAGATTACACTTTGTTTACCTCTAATCAAGCGATATTAAAGGAAGTCAATAAGGTCTTTGACTTTTTTGAAACAAACTATAAAATTAATCGCTATAAGCATTTGATCGTTTCACCACATTACACCAAGAGTGCTTTCACTAAACTTATAGATAACGAAATAGCAAATGCTAAGGCCGGAAAACCAGCTTACATTAAACTTAAGATGAACAGTCTTACGAGTTATAAGATGGTTGATAAGTTGTATGAAGCAAGTCGAGCTGGAGTGAAGATTCAAATGATAGTTAGAGGTATATGTTGTCTAATACCAGGAGTAGAAGGAATGAGTGAAAACATTGAAGCTATAAGTATAGTAGATAAATTTTTAGAGCATCCAAGGCTATATATTTTTGGAAATGGTGGCGATCCCAAGGTGTATATTTCTTCTGCAGATTGGATGACACGTAATATTGATTACAGGGTAGAGGTGAGTTGCCCAATTTATGACCAAGAGATTAAGCAAGAATTACTAGATAATTTCGAAATCGGATGGAGTGATAATGTGAAGGCGAGGGTGTTTTCGGAAAAACAAAATAATGCCTACCGAAGAAATAATAAACCTAAGGTACGTTCACAATTTGCTATGTACGATTATTATCTAAAGAAACAAGTTAATTCATAAAGTAAATTATTTTGAGAATACGAAAGTTTGCAGCCATAGATGTAGGATCCAATGGGGTACGCCTTTTAATTGCTAACGTCTTAGAAGTGGAAGGAATGGAGCCCAAGTTCAGTAAGAGCAGTTTGGTTCGTGTACCAATTCGTTTGGGAACAGATGTGTTTGTTAATGGACAGATATCTGAGGTGAATGCACAAAGACTTGTAGATTCTATTCAGGCATTTAAACTCTTAATGCAAGTACATAAAGTAGAAGAGTATAAGGCCTGTGCTACCTCCGCCATGCGGGAGGCCAAAAATGGAAGTGAAGTATCTTCTCTTATTAAGAAAAAGACTGGTGTTACCATAAATATAATCGATGGGAGTGATGAGGCTGCTATCATTGCCGCAACGGACTTACATGCACTTATCGAAAACGATAAAACATACCTCTATGTGGATGTAGGAGGTGGTAGTACTGAGTTTACGGTGTATTCACAAGGCGAAACGGTGGTTTCTAAATCCTTTAAGGTAGGTACTGTACGTTTGTTGAATGAAATGGTAAGTAGAGATACCTGGGTAGAAGTAGAACAGTGGATAAAAGAAAATACGCATCAATATGAGAATATTTCTCTAATTGGATCTGGAGGAAACATTAATAAAATTTTTAAAATATCTGGAAGAAAACTGGGAACCCCTCTTAGCTATAAGTATTTAAATGAATACTATCAATATTTAACTTCGTTTACCTACGAAGAACGTATCAGTATTTTAGAATTAAATCAAGATAGAGCTGATGTAATTATTCATGCTTCTCGAATTTACCTTAATGCAATGAAATGGAGTAAGGCAAGTAGGATTTATGTTCCTAAAATTGGATTGTCTGATGGTATAGTGAAAAGTTTATATAATAGTACACTTCAAGGTCAAACCATAGGGTAATTATTAGCCGTGTACTGTTTCTTTAGTGCCTAAATTTCGCATTATTTTGGCCTCATATTCCAATAACGATTGCCATTTACTGTCCACTTCTTCGCGGTTACCAAATTGACGAGCAAACCCTAAGAACATGGTATAATGATTTGCTTCACTAACCATTAATTTACGGTAGAATTCAGCAAGTTCCTTGTCTTCTAAATGTTCAGAAAGTAGACGAAAGCGTTCACAGCTACGTGCTTCAATAAGAGCTGCATACAGTAGTTTATGGACTAAAAAATCGGTACGACTACCTCCTTTAGGAAAAAAAGTCATCAGCTGGTTTACGTACTCATCTTTTCGTTCTCTGCCTAGCGTCCAACCACGAGCTACAATCTTGTCATGAACCATTTTGAAATGACTCATTTCTTCTTTTACTAATGCTGTCATTTCCTGAACCAATTCTGTTTTTTCAGGAAAAAGGACAATGAAGGAAATAGCAGTGCTTGCTGCTTTTTGCTCACAGAAGGCGTGATCTGTAAGGATTTCTTCAATGTTTTTCTCAACAATATTTACCCATCGAGGATCGGTAGGGAGTTTTAAACCAAGCATGTTAATGGCGTTTTTTTACAAAAATAAGTAATAAATATAGGAATTGAGTTTATGGTCATTGTTTCAAAGAAACACGATCCTTTTGGTGTTAGATTTCTAGATCAAATTCTTTTCGAAACACTTCCATCAAAGGATTGGCCTCAACTAATTTTTCAAACTTTTCACGCGTTGTAAAAGCATATTTTTTATCAATAGTTTCATTGACTTTTATATGAAGCGAAATATCATAATTCTGTAGGTTTTTTCGTAGGTAGTCCAATAAACCATATTGTTCTCTTTCGATTTCAGCTTTCATGGTGCTATTTGGCATTTCTAGACAAATGGTAGTCTTGTTCTCCAATACTGGTGTATCTGCACTAAGATTTGAAGCTAATATATGTTTTCCTTCGTCTTCAATTTGTTTAATATATGCTGCCCACAATTCCATAAAGGAAGCCTCTGTAAATTCCTCCTTAGGAAGGTTTTCTTCATCTGGTACTTGCTCTGCTTTACGTTTTTCAGCGTCCTTTTTAATTTTTAGGCTGGACAATGATAACCCCGATATTCTAGGTTGTGATACGTTCGAAGTGCTATTGAGTACAGGTTGGGGTGTATTTTCTACAGGGATATTGGTCGGGATACTAATTTCTTTTGAAGCTGAAGTTTGCCTTTGTTGAATTACCTCTTTTTGGATAGTTACCTGTCTAAAGAAGGTTGCCGGAATTATGAATGGTCCATCATTTTTTTTTTCTCCGTCATAAGTGACAGAGGCTAATTGCATAAGGCAAAGTTCGACCAGGAGTCGTTGGTTCTTACTTGCTTTGTACTGTAGGTCACAAGTGTTGGCTAATTCAATTCCTTTGATTAGGAAGTCTAAGGTAGTGTTCCTACTTTGTTGTAAGTATCGTTGCTGTGTATCTTCACCTACTTCTAATAGTGATATGGTGGCTTCATTCTTGCATACCATTAAATCTCTAAAGTGACTTGCTAAACCTGCAATGAAGTGATGGCCATCAAATCCTTTGGCCAGGGTATTGTTGAACTCAATAAGTAATTGAGGAATATTGTTTTCTAAGATAAGATCAGTAATGACAAAATAGGTGTCATAATCTAGAACGTTCAGGTTTTCAGAAACTGCTTTTCTAGTAATGTTGTTTCCGCAAAAACTTACAATTCTATCGAAGATGGAAAGTGCATCACGCATAGCGCCATCTGCCTTTTGAGCAATGATGTGAAGTGCATCATCTTCTGCAATTATTCCTTGCTGTTCTGCTATATATTTTAAATAGTCTTTAGCGTCTGTAACCGTTATTCTTTTAAAATCAAATATCTGACAGCGAGATAATATCGTCGGAATAATTTTGTGTTTCTCTGTGGTTGCTAAAATAAATATAGCGTGTTTTGGAGGCTCTTCCAACGTTTTTAGAAATGCATTGAACGCGGCTGTTGAAAGCATATGAACCTCGTCGATAATATATACCTTATATTTACCAACTTGAGGCGGAATTCGCACTTGATCAATTAGGCTTCGTATGCCATCTACCGAGTTGTTTGAAGCTGCATCTAATTCAAATACATTAAATGCAAAATCTTCTTCACTGTGTTGGGAGCCATCTTCATTGATTTTTTTTGCCAATATACGAGCGCAGGTCGTTTTACCTACACCTCTTGGTCCACAAAATAGGAGTGCCTGCGCTAGATGATTATTTTCAATAGCGTTAAGCAGGGTGTTGGTAATTGCCTGTTGACCAACAACATCTTTAAATGTTTGTGGACGGTATTTTCTGGCTGATACAACAAAGTGTTCCATAAGGACAAAGTTAAAAATTGCTTTCAGAATTTAGTATAACCCGCGTAGAATTTTAAAAGAGTTATCAACATATAAGTGCAATAAGATTACAATAGCTTTTAATATATTCGTTGTATCTTTGCTAAGAGCAAATCGGCTTATCGCTATGTCTTGCATAGAGGAAAGTCCGGACACCATAGAGCAGTATAGCGGGTAACGCCCGTCCGTCGTGAGACGAGGACAAGTGCAACAGAAAGGATGTACAGGTAATGCTGTAGTGAAATCAGGTAAACTCTATACGGTGCAACGCCATGTATACCGACGTTTGAGGGCTGCTCGCTCGATGTTGGAGGGTAGGCGGTTTGAATGATTCAGTAATGAATTATCTAGATAAATGATAAGCACCACCTTGGGTGGGACAGAATCCGGCTTATGATTTGCTCTTTTTTTATTTCCCTATATTTTGTGGATTGTTATTCTTCCTTTGATGGGTATTCAAAAAAGCTAAACATGCTACTGCCGTATTTTTTTTGAAATGAAAAGAAAGGCTGGGAATCCATGGGTGTATGTGGAGAATGCTCAATAATGAGTAATCCTTCTTCAGAAAGCAACTCATTACTAAAAACAAGTTCAGGTATTTTTGCAAATTTTTCTGGAGTAAAATCGTAAGGTGGATCAGCGAAAATAATGTCTGCTGTTAACTTTGTTCTTTCCAAGAAAGAGTATACGTCGCTTTTTACGGTTTTAATAGGAAAATCAAGTTCACTTGATATTTGATTGATGTATTGGATACAGCCAAAATGGGCGTCAACACTTGTAATGTCTGAACAACCTCTGCTAGCAAATTCGAAGCTGATATTTCCGGTGCCAGCAAAAAGATCTAGAACTGTAATATCGTCAAAGTAGAAGTCATTATTCAATATATTAAATAATGCTTCCTTGGCAAAATCAGTGGTAGGCCGTACCGGTAATTTTTTAGGAGCAGTAAGTCTCTTGCTTTTGTATTTTCCAGAAATTATCCTCATTTAAAGGGAGTTGAGAATTATGAAATGTTCAGGTTTAGTTTCTGCCGCATCTGCAAAAGCAAAAACAGGCTTATGAATAGTGACTGTATGTATGTACGTATAAGCAATTTTATACAGTGGATGGTTTTCATCGATGTCTCCTATGATTGTCAATGGAGAAACAGAAAGGTTTAGTTGTAATTGCTCAGCAGTAAAGAGTATGTAATATAAAAAGTCCTCTTTGGTGTGATAGGTAAATGTATTAAAGAGAAGTAATTTTTTTTGATGAAGAACAATTAACTGGAACTGGTCTTTTTCTAAAAAGGCATACATAATTGGAGCATCTACAGTTGGCTTTTGCTGCCATAAGGCCGTCAGTAGTACTGTGGCAGAATGTCGGTATTCAAATTCTCCAAAATGGTCAAATATCACATTGTTTACGTTGGTAAAAGGCACATAAACGGTCATAAGATCACTAGTGGCTATTTCATCATAAGTGATGAAATCATTTGCTAAAATTTTGACAGAGAACTTAAGGTAGTCTGCTAAGGAATTTTCGTCAAAAAGCGCCTTAGGAACAAATGCTAAAAGCTCATTGTGATGAATTACCTGAACTTTCTGGAAAGGACCAGATAAGGCTTCTTCACTGTTTAGTACAGATAGGAGTTGCTCAGGTAGGGCCTCCGCATATAGTTTTTGGGCAAAGGAAATGTGGCGCTGGAAAAGCACTCTTTTTTCCAACGTGTCAAGAATACAAAAAGAAAGTCCACTCAAGCTAACCTGAATGGACAATTCTTGGAAATTCGTTTCTAAACTATTACTTGTTCTTTTTTGCGTCATAGATAGTTGGCCAGTTTCCGGCAGTACTAATATCACTAAGTGAACCTACTCTGATTTCAGGACCATCGATATCTTCAACGTTAACTACTGTGTTTTCTTTTGCTAAGTAATCTTCTGGTTGATCCCACAATATAATTGATTTGGTCGTTTTTGCTTCAAACACAGGAGCTTTATAACCGTTTTTGTCAAGGATGTCAGCTTTCATTTCAAAAGTGGTTTTTTCATCTTTTGCAAATGGTACATACATCATTTTTTTGTAACGGTCAGAGTTTTTGAAAAGAGAATCTTTTACAGCAACAAATCCTAAAGTGTCAATAACTGATCCTTCTTTCATAACATCGATACGGTAGTTTGGATCATATTCCATCCAGCTAGTGTCACGTTGAGTGGTGATTGTATACTTTGCAGTTTCAATAAAATTTACAAGACTGTTGAAATCGGCGGCATACACTCCTTTAACAGTACGGTGTGCCTCTTGTGCGTCACGTATGTCTTTAAGGTTTGAAATTACTTGGGCATAACGCTCTTGCTTAATTTTTTTAAATTCAATTGGCCCAGTAATAGATTTATAAATCATATAAGCAAAGAAAATGCTTAGAATGTATAAGCCAATTTGGAGTGCTTGTTTCATTGTATCTATGTATTTAAATTTAGTGTGGTTTAACGCAAATCTACAATTTTTTTTTAATCACAAAACTATTTAAGCTTAAAAAACATTAGTAAATTTGAGGTTGAATCATGCTTCATGGACGTACACCAATTTTACACACTACTTAAGTCAAAATTTCCTCACACACCTACTTTGCGACAAGAAGTTGTTTTACAGCAACTTTCCCAGTTTATTTTGGAAAATAACAATGATAAAGTATTCCTTTTAAAAGGTTTTGCAGGTACTGGTAAAACCACTATTATAGGTACTATTGTAACGAATTTATGGCATGCTCAGCAAAAGTTTGTGTTAATGGCTCCTACGGGTAGAGCCGCAAAGGTGATCACTAATTATTCAAAAAGCACTGCCTTTACGATTCACAAGAAGATATATTTTCCTAAAAAGCAAAAGGGAGGAGGTGTTAGTTTTACACTTCAGCCGAATAAACATCGTAATACGTTGTTTATTGTTGATGAGGCCTCCATGATTCCAGATACACCTGCAGATTCTAAGTTGTTTGAAAATGGCTCCTTATTAGATGATCTTATGACTTATGTGTATTCAGGTCATAAGTGTAAGTTATTGCTCATTGGAGATACAGCACAGTTGCCACCGGTGAATCTTGCTTTAAGCCCTGCCCTTGATCCTGATACCCTGGCATTACATTATAATAAGGAAGTTCAAAGCATTGAATTGGATGAAGTGATGAGACAGGCCCAGGATTCTGGAGTATTGTTTAATGCTACCTTAATTCGTGAGCAACTTGCTTCATTTTATTTTGAAAACTTTGCATTTCAGGTGGGGCCTTATAAGGATATTGTACGATTAGTTGATGGATATGAAATTCAGGAAGCTATTAACGATGCTTATGATCGTTATGGTACAGAAGAAACGACCATTATAGTAAGGTCTAATAAACGTGCGAACTTATATAATCAGCAAATTAGGAGTCGTATCTTATTTAACGAAAATGAATTAGCACCAGGTGATTTGTTAATGGTGGTTAAAAATAATTATTTTTGGATAAAAGCTACTTCAGAGGCAGGTTTTATTGCCAATGGTGATACCATTGAAGTACTAGAAATTTTTGCTATTAAAGAGCTTTACGGTTTTAGATTTGCAGAAGTAAAAGTAAAGATGGTAGACTATCCTTCGATGAAACCGTTTGAAACTGTTTTATTACTCAATACTATCGATGCAGAGACACCTGCACTCTCTTATGAAGATTCTAATAAATTGTATCAAGAAGTAATGCTTGATTATCAGAATGAATCCTCTAATTATAAGAAGTTTTTAAAGGTGAAATCCAACCCTTATTTCAATGCCTTGCAGGTGAAGTTTTCATATGCGATCACTTGTCATAAGAGTCAAGGAGGACAGTGGGAAACAGTTTTTATTGAGCAGCCTTACTTACCAAGTGGAATTGATAAGGATTACCTTAGATGGTTGTATACAGCAGTAACTCGGGCCAAGTCCAAATTGTATCTTATTGGGTTTAAGGAGGACTTTTTTGAGGAGGTCTAAATTGCGTTGTTTTTGAAACTACTTCTTACTGTTTTTGATATCTTTGAGAAAATAGTATGGATATGCTCAAGGGAATTATATGACAACTGAAACAATTTTAAGTATATTTTTAGGGGTTAGTTTGGCTGCCTCTGTTGGATTTAGGGTATTTCTACCCTTATTTGTATTAAGTATAGCTTCCTATACCGGGATGTGGGAACTCAATGAAAATTGGGATTGGTTGGGGAGTTTACCTGCACTTATTACCCTAGGAGTTGCCATGATTTTGGAAATAGGAGCCTATTTTATTCCATGGGTGGATACGGTGCTGGATGCGATTGCCATACCCCTTGCCGCGATTGCTGGGACTGCGGTTATGGTATCTACTGTAGCTGATTTAAGTCCAATGGTTACATGGGTTCTAGCCATTGTTGCCGGTGGAGGTACGGCAACAGCTATAAAAGGAGCTACCACCACTACGCGTTTAACATCAACAGCTACTACAGGAGGGCTAGCCAATCCTGTTGTATCTACTATAGAAACTGGTACAGCAACAGCAATATCGCTGGCTGCCATAGTAATGCCTATGTTGGCAGCTGCTATAGTGGTAATTATTTTGGTGTTAGTTTTCCGCTTTTATCGTAAAATAAGACCAAGACGTAATGAGTAATACGTATATATGTTTAATCAATAGTTACATTTCATGAATATTATTGCTATGATTCCTGCTAGATATGCAGCTTCACGTTTTCCAGGAAAACTAATGCAGGACTTGGGCGGGAAATCAGTTATCATGCGAACATATGAAGCGGCGGTTCATTCAGCACTTTTTCAACAAGTATATGTGGTTACTGATAGTGAGATTATCTACAATGAGATAATTTCCAATGGAGGAAAGGCGCTCATGAGTCTTAAAGAGCACGAAAGTGGGAGTGATCGCATAGCTGAAGCTGTTGAAAATATGGAGGTAGATATCGTTGTTAATGTTCAAGGAGATGAGCCCTTTTTGAATAAAAGTGCATTGGTATCGCTTATTGACATATTTAAAAAGGATGTGGAAAAACAGGTAGATTTAGCATCAGTCATGTTTGAAATTACGGAGAAGGATGAAATTAATAATCCCAATAATGTAAAGGTAATTACTGATAGGAGTGGATTTGCCTTATACTTTTCTCGTTCTGTTATTCCATTTCCAAGGGCGGAAAATGTGGGAGTCCGCTATATGAAACACATAGGGGTGTATGCCTTTAGAAAGCAGGCGCTAATGGATTTTTATAAATTACCTATGCTTCCTTTAGAAGCTTCAGAAAAACTAGAACAACTACGTTATTTAGAATATGGTAAGCGTATAAAAATGGTGGAAACAACCCATGGAAGTATTGGAATTGATACCCCGGAAGATTTAGAGAAAGCACTTAAATTGTTAGGAAATGTTTAAAGGAATAAAAGTTATCGGTTTTGATGCGGATGATACTCTTTGGGTTAATGAAACGTATTTTCGAGAAGCAGAGGCCGCCTTTGGGAATCTATTGGCACCCTATGAAACATTAAACACCATCGATCAAGAACTTTTTAAAATAGAAATTGCCAATTTATCTATGTATGGGTATGGTATTAAAAGCTTTGTACTTTCCATGATAGAAACCGCTGTTAAATTATCTAATTATGGTGTTGATGCGGGGACTGTTGAGAAAATTTTGGAGTTGGGAAAGGAGATGCTTTCTAAGCCTGTAGAATTACTCCCTGGTGTTGAAAAAGTACTTCAAGAGCTGTCGCCTAAATATAGACTGATACTTTTAACTAAAGGTGATTTGTTAGATCAACAGCGTAAACTTGAGAAATCCAATCTTTTTAAGTATTTTCATCATATAGAGGTGATGACTGAAAAGGAGGAGGAGGATTATTCTAGAGTGTTAAATCATTTAGATATTAAACCTTCGGAGTTTTTGATGGTTGGAAATTCGTTGAAGTCGGATATCGTACCGCTTATCAATCTGAAAAGTAATGCAATTCATGTTCCTTTCCACACTACCTGGATTCATGAACAAGTTACCGAAGAAGTGAAGAATAATTCAACTCATACTACGGTATCCCAATTGGAAGATATATTGAATTTAATACCATAGAAGATGCGTATGTTTGCTAAGTTTATCTTTTGTACCTGTATGGGATGGCGTATTCAAGGCGATTTACCATCTCTTAAGAAGTATGTGATAATTGTTGTGCCGCATACTAGTTGGCATGACTTTTATATAGGTTTGTTAGTGCGAAAAATACTAGCTACTAAGATTAATTATATTGGAAAGAAAGAGTTGTTTAGACCTCCATATGGATGGTTTTTTAGATGGCAGGGAGGAACTCCAATTGATAGACATCACAGAAGCAACACGGTAGATGCAATTGCTCAACTATTTCAAGAACACGATGAATTTCGCTTGGCACTTTCCCCGGAGGGAACTCGAAAAAAAGTTAATCAATGGCGTACAGGGTTTTATTTTATTGCAAAAAAAGCAATTGTGCCCATTGTTATGGTTGCCTTTGATTTCGGTAAGAAAAAGGTAATCATTGCTCCTCCTTTTTATCCTACCGATAGTCAGGAAAAGGATTTTGAGTATATGTATAGGAACTTTAAAGGAGTAGAGGGGAAAAATAAGGAAAATTCATTTGAGGTAGAATAAACAAAAAAGCCATCTTTTAAGGATGGCTCTTCTTATTTCGATAGTTACGATTCGATTTCTTGCATGGTGTGATATACATTCTGTACATCGTCATCCTCTTCAATTTTTTCTAATAGCTTCTCTACATCAGCTACCTGATCCGCTGTTAGTTCTTTTGTAACTTGAGGTATACGGTCAAAACCGGATGATAGAATTTCAATATTGCGGTTTTCAAGTTCTTTTTGGATCGCTCCAAAGCTTTCAAAAGGAGCATAGATCATAATGCCATCTTCATCAGCAAAGACTTCTTCAGCACCAAAGTCAATCATTTCAAGTTCTAGTTCTTCTGGGTCTATTCCTTCCGAAGCGATTCTGAAGTTACAGGTATGGTCAAACATAAATTCCACAGATCCAGAAGTTCCTAAAGTGCCATTACATTTATTAAAGTAACTTCTGATATTAGCTACAGTTCGATTATTATTGTCAGAAGCAGTTTCGATTAATATAGCAATACCATGGGCTGCATACCCTTCAAAAAGTGCCTCTTTATAGTTGGCAGTATCTTTGTCAGTTGCTTTTTTGATAGCACGCTCAACATTGTCTTTCGGCATGTTGGCGGCCTTGGCATTTTGCATAACTGCACGCAGTCGGGAATTGGTTTCAGGATTTGGACCGCCTTCTTTTACGGCCATTACAATATCTTTACCAATACGTGTGAAGGTTTTAGCCATTGCTGACCAACGCTTCATTTTTCTAGCTTTTCTAAATTCGAACGCTCTTCCCATACGTCGTTATTAATTTTATGCAAATATAAAATGGTTTTGGTACTAATGAAAACATCCGGCCTAAAAATCACTTTTTTTCTTCAAGAAAATCCGTAATGATTCTGTAGGTTTCTATAAGTTGAAAGTCTTCATTTAATTCCTTAACCTTAAGAGTATATTGTTTACTTAACTCCTCGTTATGTTTTAATTTCTTCTCCATTTCTTTAGAATATTCTATGGTAAAACCTTTGGTTGGAGAAGTTGTTTGGTCTGATAGTTCCCAGATTTTATCGTAGGCAGTTTTACGTTTTAGCATTCCCACCATACTTAGTGGGTATACTTGCTTTTGAGTGGATAGACGAACTAAGGAATCATTAATCTGGCGGATGATTTGAAATTCAGATTGTGATTTTTGACGCGCTTCACTTTTTTTAGACACCGCCGTAAGATTTAGCGGAGCGGGTGATTTAAAATAGGTGTTTTTTATAATGGTGTCAGGAGGAATGCTATTATTGTAGTTGCGTTCGGCATTTTTCAAGTTTGAAAACAGAGATACTATGGAAATATCGGGAACTACTCCTTGTTGTTGAAATGTAGTTCCATTGATGCGATACATTTTTTCACTAGTGATTTTTACATAACCCATTGAACCCTCGTCTTTCCCAATATAAAATAACTGTTGGGAAGTGCCTTTCCCAAATGTAGGAGTTCCTATTATTATTGCCGCACTGTGATCTTGTAAAGCAGCGGCTGTGTACTCTGATGCTGAAGCAGTTTCTTCATTCACCAAAACGATTAATGGGTTGTCAAAAATGCGACCACTATTAAAATCACGTATAACTTTTTTATCATTATTTTTATGGTTGAGTATTGAAATGGGGCCTTTATTTATAAGGAGACTAACCAGCTTCGCGGCCTCATCCATTGAGCCACCTCCATTATTTCTTAAATCTAGAATTAGAGCCTCAAGGTTTTGCGGTTCCAGAGCCATAAGGGCATCTTTAAAATCATTGGCACATCCCTTACCAAATTCATCACTTGTGTAAAAAGAGTTGAGCTTTATGTACCCAATGGTTGGATTTCCTTTTAACAGGTAACTATCAATGACATTCTCAATTACTTGGGTTCGTTCTTTAACTACTGATATGTGACGGACTTCTGAAGTGTTAATTTTTTTTACTGAGAAGGTAATTTGTTTATGTGATGGATTGTATATGAAGTTGGCAAAAGTTTCATCAGAAACGCAACCAAGTTCTAAGACTTCTTGCTCAGAGGCTAGTCGAAGAATTTCGTCTCCTGCTTCAAAAGAGTTGAGTTTCCAGGCTGAGCTCCCAGGTTGAATATAGGAAACATACACTTTGCCATTGGTGCGTTCAAAGTATAAACCAGTAGTTTCATAATCATCATAGACCGATTCTTCAAAGGAACTTTTGTCTGCGTTGTTGAAATAGGAGGTATGTGGATCAAAATAGTTAGTAAAGGCATATAAGAACTGATTTTCCACTATAGAGCTAGATTTTTGCGCTAGTTCCAACTTCTCCTCCAGTTGACATAGTTCCTCCTGAATCACTTGATGTGAAATGATGTTTTTTTCATTTTCAAAAGGTGTCTTACTTTCACTGTCTAAATAGTGCTGGATAATTAAAAATCGAATCTTTTTAAGCCATATAAGGGTAAGGTCCTCTTCAGATTCTTCGTAATACGCATTTCCTGGGTGGTTGAAGGTAATGCTATCTTTGCCAGAAAAATCTAAAGATTCAGGTTGTATTGCTCGAACAATTCGTAGCGATCGTTCCAAAGCATTTACATAGGAATTTTGGAATTCTGTTATAAATGAACACTCAGCACTGATGATGTAATCATCTAATTGATTTTTGTGTTGAGCTAATTTGTTGACCTCACCATTGGTGAAATACATATATTCTGGATCGAGGTTGTTTAGAAAACGATTGAAAACCCACTGAGATAGTGTGTCATTGATGGGTTTGGGTTTTATATGATAATACTGTATTAGTTGATGAGAGTTGTGAAGTGTTTGACAAAATGTAATGGAATCCTGAGCTTTGGCAAAAAGACTAAACACAAGAAAAAAAAAGGTAATTCTAAAATGATGCATATGGCTAGCTACTTAAATTGTATTTGAAGGCTCTTAGTTAGGTACTACGGTAAATATACTAAAACGGACCTATTTATTTAACCATACGCTTTATAAAATATAGATTGAACAACTTCGATTACACTCCACTATCCTTAATTACTTCGTCGCAGCTTATGCGTAGATGCTTTGGGAGGAGTTGTTCTTTTGGAAGAACTGCTAAGTAACGGTCAAAATTGGAGGTATAGACATTTTTAAATAGTGGACTCTTAAGATGTGCTAATTTGCAGACTTCAATGATAAATTCATCATGATGGATAAGGTCCTCACTTCCCAAATGATAAATGCCCTTCTTTTTCCTATTTAGTAAGTAATGAGCTTGTTGAGCTAATCTATCTACGGTTGTTACGTTCATAACAAGGTCAGGGAAGACTTCATAGGCTTCTCCTTTTCGTAAGGTCTCTTTTAATTCTTTGATTCGTGGCGAATGTTTGCCAAAGACCATTGGAAGCCTTAAAATAAGGTAATTGTATTCAGGTAAACGAAGTAATTGATTCTCTATTTTTATTTTAAATCTACCATATTTGCTTTCAGATAAGGTTTTGTCATACTCATACGAAGGGTAATTAGTGAAAGCGTCAAAAACATTAGAAGAAGATAAAAAAACAAGTCGTTTACGTGTGTTTTTGATATAGTTTATTAAATGATGATGTACCTCAAGTTGTAAATCAAAATTGCCTCGCAGGCAACTGATAATAATATCTGGTTTTCGTAAGCTCAGCAATTCGTCTATACCGTCGTATTCCATATTGAAATGACTGAAATGCTGATTGTCTCTAAACGATTTATGACTAAAATAAGTACCGTATACATCAAAATAGGAGCACAGCTCTTTATAAAGCGTTTGCCCTATAAACCCGCTGGCTCCTAAAATGAGTATTTTATTCACTAGATTTTACTTTTTGTAAAAAGGAGGTTTTACTACCTTGGCAGGCACTGCATTTTTGCGAATTTGAATATATATTTCACTTCCTTCAGCAGTAAAAGCCGTAGGGACATATCCTAGCCCTACTCCAATTCCCATGGATGGAGACATGGTGCCTGAGGTTACAATTCCAATGACATTTCCTTGAGCATCAACAATATCATATCCATGACGAGGGATGGCGCGTTCAAGCATTTCAAAACCTATCAGTTTTCTAGTGACTCCAGCTTCTTTTTGTTGTTTCAAAGCTTCCGAATTTACAAAGTCCTTATTAAACTTTGTAATCCAACCTAAACCAGCTTCTAAAGGAGAAGTGGTGTCATCAATATCATTACCGTACAGACAGAATCCCATTTCTAGACGTAATGTATCACGTGCAGCCAAGCCAATAGGTTTGATTCCGTAGGAAGCCCCAGCTTCAAAAACTTTATTCCACACTTGTTCTACCTCACTGTTTTTACAGTAGATCTCAAACCCTCCACTACCTGTATAACCGGTGGCAGAAATGATAACGTTGTCGATACCTGCAAAATCAGCTACTTCAAAATGATAATATTTTATTGCAGATAAATCAACTGAAGAAAGTGTCTGCATCGCCTCAATGGCTTTAGGTCCTTGGATAGCTAGCAAGGAATACTCATCAGAGATGTTTCTCATTGTGGCACCAATAGAGGAATTATACTTAGAAATCCATTCCCAATCTTTGTCAATATTAGAAGCATTTACTACTAGTAAATATTGTTCTTCCTTCATTCGATAAATAATAAGGTCATCTACAATACCACCATTTTCGTTGGGCATGCATGAGTATTGAGCACGGCCTATTGTAAGTGTTGAAGCATCATTAGTAGCAACTTTTTGAATCAGTTCAAGAGCTTTTGGACCTTCAATTAAGAATTCACCCATGTGACTAACGTCAAAAACACCCACGCCGTTTCTAACGGTTTCGTGTTCGGCATTTACCCCTTCGTATTGAACAGGCATATTAAATCCAGCAAAAGGAACCATTTTAGCTCCTAATGCGATATGTACTTCTGTTAAAGCTGTATTTTTCATTGGTAAACGATGTTTACTTTAGTTGATATGTTATTTAAGCATTGCTATGCAAGTGTCGCAAAGGTATTGAAAAAAAGCAGGTAAAGCGAACCTGAAAAAGGCGAAGTCCTAAAGATTTTGTTAAGAAAACAGTGGAGAAAGATTTCAAATTCTATATTTGTGCTATATCAACCACACACCATACTTATGAAAAATGTGACTACTTTATTTTTGCTGTTATTAAGTTTTGTTTTGGGAGCGCAATCATCGCTACCAGATGATTATTTACCAAGTTCTTTTCATGCAGATAGAAGGGAAGCACTTCGCAAGCAAATGCCCACTGGTAGTGTTGCTGTTTTTTTTGCAAATCCAGAACGGAATCGTTCGAATGATGTAGACTATGTGTATCATCAAGATCCTGATTTTTATTATCTGACTGGTTATAAAGAACCAAACGCTGCTTTATTGGTGTTTTCCGAGAATCAAAAGGATGAGAATGGAAACACCTACAACGAGGTATTGTTTGTACAGGAGAAAAACAAACAGGCAGAGCAGTGGAATGGATATAGACTAGGAGTTGAAGGAGCAAAACAAAAACTAGGATTTTCTAAGGTATATAACGGGATAGAATTTCATGATTTCCCTATAGATTATAATTCATTTAGTCAGGTGTTTTTTCATGGATTTCATGATGATTACCGTGATTCAAAACGAAACCAAGCAGATTTGTTCAGCTTAATTGCTGCCTTTAAAAACAAAGTAAACTTTGCAGATTATAAGCCGCCACATCAAGCTCAACAAAATTTATATGGACTTATAAAAGCCACTGAAGTTGAAAATAGTGCAAATGTGGCGCAAACAATTGACAGATATTTAATGCGATTTCCTGAGTTAAAGGAAGATGAGTTGTTAACCTCGTATGCAAAAGCTGATATTGCTACTCGTAAAGAATTGAAGCAAAAAGTAAGCTTGAAGTTAGAAAAGTCTTCCTCAAGTATAATTAATTTGCAAGAGTTAGGAAAAATGATGGCTACCTTAAGAGAGGTGAAGACAGCGGAGGAATTGAAATTGCTCAATAAAGCCATTCAGATTTCAGCTATTGGTCAAGTTGAGGTAATGAAAGCGATGCACCCTGGGATGTCTGAACGTGAGATTCAAGGTATTCATGAATTTGTATTTAAAAAATATGGTGCAGAATATGAAGGGTATCCATCTATAGTTGGAGGTGGACATAACGGTTGTGTACTTCATTATATAGATAACAGCAAAACCAAAGTAGGGAATGATTTGGTATTAATGGATTTGGGAGCTGAATACCATGGATATACAGCGGACGTTACTCGTACAATCCCAGCCAATGGGACTTTTACTAAGGAACAAAAAGAAATTTATGATTTAGTGTATAGGGCCCAAGAGGCTGGTATAGCAGCGGCCAAGGTTGGCAATGCTTTTGGAGCTACTGACCAAGCTGCACGTGAGGTAATCAATAAAGGGTTAGTGGCATTGGGAATTGTAAAATCTGAAGCAGAAGCGCGTCAATATTTTCCACATGGAACCTCTCATTATATTGGGTTAGATGTTCATGATGCCGGTAATTATGGGCCACTACAAGAAAATATGGTTATCACTGTAGAACCAGGAATTTACATACCTGAAAACAGTGATTGTGATTCTAAATGGTGGGGAATAGCAGTTCGAATTGAAGATTGTATTTTAGTTACAAAAAATGGTCCTGAGAATTTATCGGCAGGAGCTCCTCGTACCTCTGAGGCAATTGAGAAAACGATGAAGGAGTCGAGTGTACTAAACGATTTTGTTTTACCTACAATAGATTAAACAAAACAAACGGCCTTTTTAAAGGCCGTTTTTAAGTACTATCTACTTTGAAGGAAATTTTTTAAATCCCCATAATCTGCGATACGAATAGTTGATTTTTTCCCATCCATTACCTTACTAATTTGTGGAGGGACCTCTGGTTGGCATAGCGTAGTTTCTTTAACAACGTCTATAAACTTAATAGGGTGAGCTGTTTCCAAGAATACGCCCAAATAATCAGTGTTGGTTTTCATATATTCTTTTAGTCCTAAATACCCAACTGCTCCATGCGGATCGGCCAAATAAGTGTGTTCACGCATTAATTTCTTCATAGCTTCTTTTGTTTCTTGATCTGAAAAACTAAAGGAAGAGAACCATTTTTGAAGCAATTGAAGGTCGGAGTTAAACAAATGCCTAATACGAACAAAATTACTAGGGTTTCCTACATCCATTGCGTTAGATATTGTTTGAATGGAGGCCATCTGCTTATAGATGCCACTTTTCATAAATCGAGGTACGGTGTCGTTACTATTGGTAGCACCAATAAAATGAGCTACAGGTAGGCCCAGGCGAGAGGCCATCATACCGGCACAAATATTCCCAAAGTTTCCACTAGGAACTGAAAAAACAATTTCCTTTCCAATGGATTTAAGCTGTTTGTAGGCGAAAAAGAAATAAAACATCTGAGGGAGCCAACGAGCAACATTTATAGAATTGGCAGAGGTAAGTTGTTGAGATTGTAATTCAACATCAAGAAAGGCTTGCTTAACCATATCCTGGCAATCATCAAAAACTCCATCTACTTCCAATGCTGTTATGTTTTGCCCTAGGGTTGTTAGTTGTTTTTCCTGGATATCACTCACTTTTCCACTTGGATATAAAATCACTACATCAACACCTTTTACCCCTAAAAATCCATCAGCAACAGCACCTCCAGTATCCCCCGAGGTAGCTACTAAAACAGTTACTTTGTTTTTCTGATTGCGGTTAAAATAGCTAAGACAACGAGCCATAAATCGTGCTCCTACATCCTTAAAAGCCATAGTAGGACCGTGAAAAAGTTCCAAGGCATAGATACTTTCTTCAATTTTAACCGTAGGGAAGTCAAATGACAATGTTTCTGATACAATTTTTTTGAGTTCTTCTATTGGAATATCATTGCCAATAAATTGTTGTATGACTTCTAGCGCAATTGACTCATTGCTTAGTGAGGTAATATTCTCAAAAAATGAGGGAGGCAGTGGAGTGATTGATTCAGGAAAATAGAGTCCTTTGTCGGGTGCAATTCCTCGTATAACAGCCTCTTTAAACGAAACTTTTGGTGCCTTATGTTGTAAACTTTTATAGTACATGTTTATAGTATTTTAATTCCTTCTGAATTGATTCTTGAAATATGAATATCAAAGGCTACGCCCATGGGAGTATATACCCGTTGCATGGCTTCACCTACCGCTATAGCTTGTTCCTTACCTTTACTTAAAGCAAAGATGGATGGTCCTGAGCCTGAAATCCCGGATCCTAATGCTCCTTGTTTTAGAGCTGCTTCTTTTACTTCCTTAAAACCTGGAATAAGTACACTTCGAATAGGCTCTACTATAACATCTTCTAGTGAACGAGCTATTAAATCATAATCCTTTTCATATAAACCACTTACGAGTCCTCCTAAATTACCCCATTGTTGTATGGCCTTTGCCAGAGGGATTTGTTGTTTTAATACGGCTCTAGCATCAGCAGTTTTCACCTCTATTTGAGGGTGTATTACGGTGGCAAATAAATGTTCTGGAGAGGGTAAAGACAGCACATCTAATGGGGTATAACTACGCACCAAGGTGAAGCCACCCATAAGAGCTGGTGCTACATTGTCAGCATGAGGTGCACCACTTGCAAGGGCCTCTCCCTGCATTGCAAAAGCAATAAGTTGGGTTTGAGTATAAGGTGATCCAAGAAGATGATTAATTCCAAAAACGGCACCAGCAGCACTGGCTGCACTACTTCCTATACCACTTCCAGCTTTAATTTTTTTGTATATTTCTATCTCAAAACCGTACGGGCATTCCAAACTATCCAACAAAGATTGTGCGGCTACTCCTGCTACATTTTTTGTGGTTTCTAATGGCAAATTAGCACCCGTTATCTTGGTAATTCGAATTCCTTTTATAGGTGATTTGCGAATAAGCATTTCATCTCCAACCGTATCAAGGCATACCCCCAATACATCAAAACCACAGGCTACATTTGCAATTGTAGCTGGACAAAATAGTCGTATTTCATTCATGTTTTCCATAATTTAGGAGGTAGCAGTTCTTATAATATCGGCAAAAATTCCAGAAGCTGTAACAGCAGCTCCAGCGCCTGCACCTTTGATCAACAGGGGATAATCCGGATATCGCTCTGTGTAAAATAAAACGATATTATCTTTTCCTTCTAGATTGTAAAATGGATGTTCTTTAGGGATTTGTTGTAAGCCAACTGAGGCTTTTCCTTCCTTAAATGTTGCCACATATTTTAAGCGTTTATCCTCTTCCTTGGCAGCCATGTAAAGTTGATTGAAATGCACAGCGTGAGTCTCTAAGGACTCTATAAACGATTCTACCGAAGGAGTTTCTAGGCTTTCTTTAGGTAAGAAGGTATGATTTTCTATATCTTCAATCTCTATAGGATATCCACTTTCTCTTGCTAGAATGAGAATCTTTCTTGCAACATCTATTCCGCTTAAATCTATACGAGGATCTGGTTCTGTATACCCTTCTTCTTTTGCTTGACTAACCACTTCTTTGAAAGAAGATGTTTCGTTGAAGTTGTTAAATACAAAGTTTAGACTACCGGATAAGACCGCTTGAATTTTATGTACTCTATCGCCTGAAGCAATTAGGTTTTTTAACGTATCAATGATGGGTAATCCAGCACCTACATTGGTTTCGAATAGAAAAGGAGCATTGTATTTTCGAGAAAGAAATTTTAAATGGGCATAGTTTTCATAGGCTGATGCACATGCTATTTTATTACATGTAACTACCGCGATGCTATTTTTTAAATACCATGCATAGGTTTGAGCCACCTGTTCGCTTGCTGTATTGTCTACAAAAATGCTGTTCCTCAAGTTTCGTTTTTTTACGTTTTCAAAAAAAGCATTCAGAGAAGTTTCCTCACCTTTTAATAATGTTTCTTTCCAGTTAGAAAGGTCAATACCATTGCTGTCAAATGCCATTTTTTTTGAACTTGCAATGGCAATAACACGTATATTGATTTTTAAAGTTTCTTTAAGGTAGGAGCGTTGTTGGTGTAACTGAGCTAGGAATATACTACCAACATTACCAGCTCCCATGATATAGAGGTTAAGCTGTTTTATGTTGTCTTCGAAAAAACGTTCATGAAGGACATTTAATGCCTTTTTTACGTCCTTATTTTCAATAACAGTTGAGATATTACGTTCTGAAGCTCCTTGTGCAATAGCCCTTATATTCACATTGTTCTTTCCTAAAGCGCTGAACATTTTACCACTTAATCCTTGGTGACTTTTCATACGATCACCCACAAGAGCAACAATTGCCAGATCACTTTCCATTAGGCAAGGTTTTATTTTTCCTCTTGAAATTTCATATTCAAAAGCCGTATCGATAATTTCTTTAGCTATGATGGCTTCTTGTTGGATGACTCCTAAACAAATGGAATGTTCCGAAGAGGCTTGCGTGATAAGAACTACACTAATTTCATGTTGTGATAATACTTCAAACAAACGTTTCGATATCCCTGGAACTCCCACCATTCCTGACCCTTCTATGGTAAGAAGTGCGATGTCTTCAATGTGACTTATACCGCTGATGGGAGATTTTTTTCCATTGGTGTTTTCGGATATACAGCTGCCGGCATTTTTGGGATTAAAGGTGTTTTTTATGTAGATTGGTATTTTAGCGTTTAATACGGGTTGAATTGTGGGAGGATATAGCACCTTTGCTCCAAAATGAGAAAGTTCCATAGCTTCTTCATAGGATATGTGTTTAATGGTCTTGGCTTGTTTGACCAATTTAGGATTGGCAGTGTACATTCCATTGACATCAGTCCAAATTTCTAGGGCTTCAGCATGTACCGCGTTTGCTATAATGGCAGCCGTATAGTCTGAACCACCTCTGCCTAATGTAGTGGTGTCCCCATTAAAGCTCGAGGATATAAATCCAGGGACTATAGTGATGGAACTTTTAGTACTCTGAAAGAAATAATGAATGTTAGTATTAGTAACAGAAAAATCTACGACTGCTTTTCCAAACGTGCTATTGGTTTTTATTAGTTCTCTAGTATCCTTGTAGCGCGCATCTAATCCTTCAGAAATAAAAAATTCACTGATTAGGTATGCAGATAAAAGTTCACCGTAACTAACAATTTTATCAGAGGAACGTTTTGTTATTTCTCCCAAAAGTGAGATTCCCTCAAGAAGAGTTTCTAAATGATTGAATTGTTGTTTTATATGGCTAATTACGCTGCTTTGTTTATCATAAGGGAACAGTAATCTTACAGTATCCAAATGTGTTGTCTCAAGCTCTTCAAGTAGTTGCAGGTAATTGTTTTGATGTGTGGCAGCTTTATTTGCGGCAAGGAGTAAGTTGTCTGTAACTCCTCCTAGTGCAGAAACCACTACCACTACAGGTGATGGGGTATCTTGAACGATTGACATTACTTTTCGAATGTTTTCAGCATTGGCTACTGAAGTACCGCCAAATTTTAAGACTTTCATTGGTTTTTGTTTTGGAAGCCATCATGGTTTTATTTAGGGGATGACTTAGGTAAATAAATAGATATTATTGGTGCGTAAAAAGCTGATGAAATGCATAGCAATTGTTGGTTTGATTAAACAAACCATCAGCATGGACGATATGAAATGACTTGACCCCTAGAAAGGGGTAATCGTTGTAGAAATGCCTGTGCCAATAAATAACAGTCCGTTGACAGGAGATTGTCCGGAGATTGTTATTTTTGATATGTGATTGTGTTTGTGCACTAAGACATTAATTGTAATAGGTTCAAAAGTAGGGACTTTGACAGAATAATAAAAACGGTTCGTCTATTTTTACAAATAATTCATATTTATCGTAATTTTTTTAAAGAATGAAAATATTGAACGCCTCAGCTTTGCGAATGGCTGATGAATTGACAATTGAAAAGCAACATTTGTCCAGTTGGGAGCTTATGGAAAGAGCTTCAAAACAAGTGTTTAACTGGTTGCATGGGCGCTTGCAAGGTGCACCTGTAACGATACATGTTTTTTGTGGGGTTGGAAATAATGGAGGTGATGGATTGGCAGTCGCTCGTCTTTTAGCCCAACATGGCTATACTATAGAAGTCTATATTGTTAGTTTTAGTGACCAACGTTCCAAGGATTTTATTACCAATCTTACTGGAATAAAAAATATGAAGATATGGCCTAAAGCCATTCATACAGAAGAGGACTTCCCGGAATTGACTCCTAATGACATTGTTATTGATGCCATTTTTGGTATAGGTCTGAATCGAGCTCCAAAGGATTGGGTAGCATCGTTGCTGATGCATATCAATGGTAGTGGTTCATTTGTGTTAAGTATTGATATTCCTTCAGGCCTATTTATGGATAGAGTTCCTGAGGATCCAAAGGCTGTAATTGTCGCTCATCAGGTCCTTTCTTTTCAGACTCCTAAATTGGTCTTCTTTTTACCTCAAACAGGAATCTATGTCAAAAACTGGGAGGTATTAGACATTGGATTAGATCTTGAGTATTTAGCCTCTGTGGAAACTACTTCGTTTTATGTGGATAAGAACATGGCTCGAGGATTATATAAAGTGAGAGATAAGTTTTCCCATAAAGGGACCTATGGTCATGTTTTAATGGTGGGTGGTAGCTATGGAAAAATTGGATCAATGGTACTTTCTTCTGAGGCTGCGCTAAATTCAGGAGCTGGCCTTGTGACCTCATTTTTACCATCTTGTGGCTATACCATTATGCAGACAGCTATGCCTGAGGTGATGGTGATAACGGATGCCAATGAGAAGAAGATTACCCAAGTAGAATATGATTTCACCCCTTCTTCCGTAGGGATAGGAATGGGGATGGGGACAGCGGCTGAAACTGTAAGAGCCTTTTCCGAGTTTCTTACCAAAATAAGTTTTCCTATCGTAATTGATGCGGATGCATTAAACATACTAGCCTCTCACCCGGAATTATTGAGAAGTGTACCTGAAAACTCTGTTCTTACTCCCCATCCTAAAGAGTTAGAACGGTTAGTGGGTGAGTGGAAAAATGATTTTGAAAAACTAAAAAAAGTTAGGGAGTTCAGTAAAAGATATAAGGTAATTGTTGTTATCAAAGGCGCTCATACCATAACAATCTTCCAAAAAGAAAGGTTTATTAATTCTACTGGAAATCCGGGAATGGCAACGGCTGGCAGTGGAGATGCACTCACGGGTATTATTGCTGGTTTGATGGCTCAAAAATATTCACCACTTGAGGCTGCAGTCTTTGGGGTCTATCTGCATGGATTAGCGGGGGACTTGTCCGTTGGTAAAAATGGATGGGAAGCATTAACTGCAACAGAGATCATTGATTTTATTGGTGATGCCTATCTCTATTTGTTTCAATCTGAGAATGAAACTATCCAAGATGAAGATCACTAAATAGCTTGAAAAATATATTTGCATAATCCCTTTTGAATGTGGAATTTTGATCCACAAAAATTAATCGCATGAATACTGTACACTACATTAATTCTAATGTGCTAGGCATAGAAGATATCGATCATATCATTTCTAATCATATGTCGTTAGCTCTTTCTGAAGAAGCCAAGCTGAATATAGAAAAATGCAGGACTTATCTCGATACCCGAATGAAGGAAGATGATCGACCAATTTATGGTATCAATACAGGATTTGGGGCGCTTTGTAATGTTAAGATCTCCAGAGATCACCTAACTAAACTACAAGAAAACCTTGTAATGTCTCATGCTTGTGGAATGGGAGATAGGGTGCCAGATGCAGTTGTGAAAATTATGTTGTTGCTTAAAATTCAATCGTTAAGCTATGGTCATAGTGGAGTTCAGTTGATTACTGTGAAACGATTGATTGATTTTTTTAATAATGATGTACTACCAGTAGTCTTTACTCAAGGGTCTCTTGGTGCTTCAGGGGATTTAGCACCATTAGCACATCTTTCATTGCCATTGTTGGGTAAAGGAAAAGTGCGCATTCAAGGAGAAGAACTGGAGTCCACAATTCTTATGGAACGTTTTGGTTGGGAGCCAATAGTACTGCAATCTAAGGAAGGACTAGCGCTACTTAATGGTACCCAGTTTATGGCCTCTTATGGGGTTGCTTCACTTATGAAGGCCTATCGTTTGTCTTATTGGGCGGATTTAATAGGAGCCGTCTCTTTGGAAGCGTTTGATGGCCGTAAAGAACCATTCAATAAATTAATACACCTTATACGACCACATAGGGGTCAAATAAAGACAGCTGAGCGAATGTTGAGTTTTCTGGAAGGGAGTGAACTTATTTCCCAAGAGAAAAAACATGTTCAAGATCCTTATTCCTTTAGATGTATCCCTCAAGTTCACGGGGCCACTAAGGATACCTTACGCTTTGTAAATAGTGTGTTTAAGACAGAGATGAATTCTGTAACCGACAATCCAAATGTATTTGAAGAGGAGGATGAAGTGATTTCAGGTGGAAATTTTCATGGGCAACCATTGGCCTTAGCACTTGATTATTTGAGTATTGCTATGGCTGAGATTGGTAATATTTCAGAGAGGAGGACCTATCAATTAATTTCGGGATTACGTGAACTTCCAGCGTTTTTAGTGAATGATCCTGGTATCAACTCTGGTTTAATGATTCCCCAGTATACAGCTGCTGGAATTGTCAGCCAAAATAAACAATTAGCTACTCCAGCTAGTATTGACAGTATTGTTTCTTCAAATGGTCAGGAAGATCATGTAAGTATGGGTGCTAATGCCGCTACCAAATGTTATGCAATATTAAACAATGTTGAAAGAGTTTTAGGTATTGAGTTGCTCACGGCTTGTCAGGGTATAGAGTTTAGAAGACCACTAAAAAGTTCACCTATAATTGAAGAAGTGGTACATTCTTTTCAGCAGGTGGTGCCGTTTGTAGAAGTTGACAGACTTTTACACAACGACATGCAAAAGGCTGTCACCTTTCTGCAGCAACATCCGTTAACAGGAATATCTTTGTATGAGGATTAATAAGAAGATTCGGTAAACTCTTCGATTTCTTTTTTTATCCAGTCAATAGCTGATTCTATGTTATCAAAATCCTGAAACTTGCGTTTCCAAAACATTTTTTCAACCTCAATACTCAGTTTTTGCGCCTGAGTATGGTATACGATGCCTATGGCCTTGAGGTTGACAAGTTTTTCAGTTTCTAGATAAATAGTAGGGTCAACAGAATAGGAATGCCTTCTGTAAGAGATGTATCCAAATGGAGCATCATTGAAGTGCGCCTTACACGCTTCTAAAAATAGTTGGTTTTTGAAAGCGTTAAAAGAAATACCTTCAGTTATTACGCCTACAACGTAGTATTCATGAAACTGAAAGGTTCCAAAGTCAAAATTGTGTGTAATTATCATCTTGGGGCTGATGTTTAATAATGGCACAAGTATAGCAATAAAATTGTAAGAAGGAAAATAAAATTATACTTACAAAATAGTTTCTACCCAAGCAATCGCTTCGGGAACGGTCTGGAAAATTTCTAACGGTTTTTGTAGAAAGTGCTTTTCTATTTTAATATTATAATAATCAGTTTCTTTGGAGGAAACAATAGCAAACGCCTTTAAATTTTTTATGTGACTCACTTCTAGATAGATAATGGGGTCAACCGAGTACGAATTTCTTCTTAGGGTGATGTATGCAAAATTTTTATGGCGGAAATAGATTTCAGAAATATTTACTATTTGAGCGCATTTTTCCATGTCTAATACGATCTCTTCATTAATTTCTGCAAGCATAAAATTATTGTAGATATGGATTTTCCCAAAATCTAACAGTACTTCTTTTAAATACGTAGTATGTATGCTGGGGGTAAGCATATAGAATAATTTTATACTACAAAAGTAAAGGCACTTTATCATGTATTAAAAAAATATAGATAAAGTGCCTAAATACAGTTTTTTGTATCTAAAATACGATCTTATTGTAGGAAAAAACTTTATCGTATCTTATTGTCCCAGTTTAAGTTACGTTCAATAGCTTTAATCATTAAAGAGGCTATGTCTTTTTCGGTGGCGGCCTCTATTCCTTCCAATCCTGGGGATGAATTTACTTCTAATAATAGAGGACCTTTACTTGACCTAATAATATCTACTCCCGCTACTTTTAACCCCATTGCCTTAGTCGCTTTAATAGCAATTTTCTTTTCTTCTGGAGTTATTTTAATTATTGATGCTGTTCCACCTAAGTGAATATTGGCTCTAAATTCACCTGGCAGTGCTTCTCTTTGCATTGCTGCCACAACCTTACCATCTATGACAAAACAACGAATATCTTTCCCATTGGCTTCTTTAATAAATTCTTGTACAAGGATATTCGCATTTAAACTTTTAAAAGCATTTATTACACTTTCTGCTGCTTTTTTTGTTTCAGCTAAAACAACTCCCTTTCCTTGTGTGCCCTCTAAGAGTTTTACTATGAGCGGGGAACCACCCACCATTTTAATAAGATCATTCGTGTCTAGTGGCGAATTTGCAAATCCTGTGGTTGGAATATCTACCCCATTATTAAGAAGTAGTTGTAGTGAGAAAAGTTTATCCCGAGATTGACTAATGGCGGCAGCAGAGTTTAAACTAAATATTTTTAACGCCTCAAATTGTCTTGTGAGCGCACAACCATAAAAGGTCATACTTGGACGAATTCGCGGAATTACGGCATCTAGGTCATTTAGGATTTTTCCTCCTCTATAATGTATTTCAGGATTTTTCGCATCCAATTTCATATAGCAATGTCTAATGTTGAAAAACATTACCTCATGCCCCAAGCGTTCTCCTGCTTCTATTATACGTTTGTTGCTGTATAAATCCGGATTGCTAGCAAGAAGTCCAATTTTAAGTCCCTGCTTTTCTTGGTGTTTTTCTCTATAAACCTCCTTCTGTTTAAATTCATCAAGGTCTCCATGTAAAAAGCTACTTTCTGGGTCCACCAAAATTCTTCCTATCATTGCTTCTCGTCCAAGAAGCATACGATATCCCATGGAATCCCGGTTTGTAAGAGTTAGTTCTATTTCCCACGAATGTTCACCAAAATATAGGAAAGTCTTAATTACATATCGATTTTCGCGAGTTCCGCTCGAACTTTTCACGATACGTTTATCAATTATTTCTGCCTCGCAATGAATTAATGTTCTGCCATTTCCTTGAAGTGGGTATACATCAAAACGTACCCAATGTTCTCCTTCTTTTATAAAAGGGTGGATGTTAACTGCATGCAGAGATGATGTTTTTGCGCCACTATCTACACGTACTTTAATGGCGGGAATATTCAGTTTAGGAAGTTTGACCCATTCTTCACTTCCAACAACGAGTTTGTCATTAATCATAATAAAGGGAATGTAATATTACGAATGTACTAAAGATTTGGTTTTCCAATGTCATTTTTACATAAAATTAATAGTGCCTTAAAGCAAAAAAAAGCAGCGTATCTACGCTGCTTTTGTGAGAGAATAAAAGTGATATTATGCTTCAGACGGATTTTCAGCTTTTTGGATTTTAATAGTGAGCTCATCAGTAGCCTTATCTAAATCCATATAAATACTGTCTCCTTCTACTAATTTGTTAGATACAATTTCTTCAGCCAATGCATCTTCAATGTATTTTTGAATAGCCCGGTTAAGAGGTCTTGCCCCGTATTGCTTATCAAATCCTTTTTCAGCTATGAAGTTTTTAGCTTTCTCGCTAAGGATAAGATGGTAGCCAAGGTCTTTTATACGAACAAATAATTTAGCTAATTCGATATCAATAATCTTGAAGATATCTTCTTTTTCAAGAGTGTTGAATACGACAACATCATCAATCCTATTTAGAAATTCAGGTGCAAAGGCTTTCTTAAGTGCACTCTCGATCACTGACTTTTGATGACTGTCTGCTTGTGCCATTTTGGCAGCAGTTCCAAATCCAACTCCTTGTCCAAAGTCTTTAAGTTGTCTTGCGCCTATGTTTGAGGTCATGATAATGATACAATTTCTAAAATCAATCTTTCGACCTAAGCTATCGGTTAAATATCCATCATCTAAAACTTGAAGAAGCATATTGAAAACATCTGGATGTGCTTTTTCTACTTCGTCAAGTAGTACCACTGCATAAGGTTTTCTACGAACTTTTTCGGTTAGTTGTCCACCTTCTTCATATCCGACATACCCAGGAGGCGCTCCTATAAGTCTTGAAATGGCAAATTTTTCCATATATTCACTCATGTCAATACGGATTAGTGCATCTTCAGAGTCGAATAATTCTTTTGCCAAAACTTTAGCGAGTTGAGTCTTACCTACACCTGTTTGACCCAAGAATATAAATGATCCAATGGGCTTGTTAGGGTCCTTAAGGCCAGCTCGGTTTCGTTGTATGGCTTTAGCTACTTTATTAACTGCTTCATCTTGTCCAATCACCTTTCCTTTTATTAGTTCAGGTAATTTGGAAAGTTTGTTCATTTCAGTTTGAGCAATGCGGTTTACAGGTATACCACTCATCATCGAGACAACATCAGCTACATTGTCTTCGGTAACAGTCTCTTTGTGAAGCTTTGATTCTTCCTCCCATTTTTCTTGAGAAATTGCTAAATCTTTTTCGATACGTTTTTCATCATCACGTAGTTTTGCTGCCTCCTCATATTTCTGCTTTTTGACAACTGAATTTTTAAGTTCACGAACTTCTTCTAGTTGTTTCTCAAGTTCTAATATTTGTTTAGGAACATCCATATTTATAATGTGAACACGAGATCCAGCTTCATCTAATGCGTCTATTGCTTTGTCTGGAAGAAAGCGATCTGTAAGGTAGCGATTAGTGAGTTTTACACAAGCCTCTATCGCTTCATCAGTGTAGGTTACATTATGATGATCTTCGTATTTTTCTTTGATGTTATGAAGGATTTCAATGGTTTCTTCTACCGTGGTAGGCTCAACAATTACTTTCTGAAATCTACGTTCTAAGGCGCCATCCTTTTCTATATATTGACGATATTCATCAAGGGTGGTGGCACCAATACATTGGATTTCACCTCGAGCCAGTGCAGGCTTAAACATATTAGAAGCATCCAAGGAACCTGTAGCACCTCCAGCTCCAACTATGGTGTGGATTTCGTCGATAAAAAGTATGATGTCGTCATTTTTTTCTAATTCATTCATGACGGCCTTCATACGTTCTTCGAATTGACCTCTGTATTTGGTTCCTGCCACTAGTGAGGCAAGGTCAAGTGTAACAACACGTTTGTTGTACAAAATCCTTGAAACTTTTTTCTTAATGATGCGCAGTGCCAATCCTTCAGCAATGGCGCTTTTACCAACTCCAGGTTCACCTATAAGTAAAGGGTTGTTTTTCTTACGTCGGCTAAGGATTTGTGAAACTCGTTCAATTTCTTTTTCACGTCCTACCACAGGATCTAGTTTTCCTTCCTCTGCTAAAAGCGTTAAATCACGCCCGAAGTTATCGAGTACAGGAGTTTTTGATTTTTTATTAGTTCGCTGAGCGCTAGGATTGTTAAAAACGTTTTCCTTGGAATCGTCATCGTTACCACCCGAATCGTCAGAAAATGATTCAGCCGAAGGCCCTTCTAAATAGTCATCGTCACTAGTTAGCATGTACTTAAATTGTTCTTTTACGTTGTCATAATCCACTTTTAAACGGTTCAGCAACTTGGTTGTAGGATCGTTTTCATTGCGCAGGATGCACAGCAACAAATGGGCAGTATTGATAGAAGAACTTTGAAAAAGTTTAGCTTCCAAGAACGTTGTTTTTAAGGCCCTTTCTGCCTGCCGTGTGAGATGCAAGTTTTTCTTCTCATTAGCTATTGCTGCCAAGGAGGGATTGGCAGGACTTAAAATTTCTACCTTTCTTCTTAGGTGTTCTAAGTCCACTTCCAATGCGTGAAGTATGTTGATGGCCTTGCCATTTCCGTCGCGTAAGAGGCCAAGCATAAGGTGCTCGGTGCCAATAAAGTCGTGACCCAAACGCAAAGCTTCTTCTTTGCTGTAGGCAATCACGTCTTTAACTCTTGGTGAAAAATTATCATCCATATCTTTTCTCTTTCGTCATTAAAAATACTAAAATCTGATAAATAGGGAGCAAATACTATACCTTATTTAACCTTATATCTGCTAAGTGACAAAAAAAAATGGCAACATCAAAGTAAAAATGATCTGAATTATTAACCGCCAGGGATGTGACTTTTGTTAATAAAATAATGGAAAAAAAGCTCGGTAAAAACCCTTTCAAAAGGGTATAAATTCCGTATATTGGCTCGGTTTATAAAATGACATTTTAATTAAATTTTATACTATGGCAGAAGGAGAAAAACTGATTCCTATTAATATAGAAGATGAAATGAAGTCGGCTTACATCGATTATTCGATGTCAGTCATAGTGTCACGTGCTTTACCTGATGTAAGAGATGGGTTAAAGCCTGTGCACAGACGCGTTTTATTTGGTATGTATGAGTTGGGTGTATTAAGTAACCGCGCATACAAAAAGTCGGCGAGAATAGTAGGAGAGGTTTTAGGTAAATACCACCCGCATGGTGATTCTTCAGTGTATGATACTATGGTTCGTATGGCTCAAGATTGGAGTCTTAGGTATATGTTGGTTGATGGTCAGGGGAACTTTGGATCAGTAGATGGTGATAGCCCTGCAGCAATGCGTTACACGGAAGCCCGTATGCGTAAGATTTCTGAGGACATGCTTGCGGATATTGATAAAGAAACAGTAGATCATCAGCTTAACTTTGATGATTCATTAAAGGAACCTACGGTTTTACCAACACGTATTCCTAACTTGCTGGTTAATGGAGCATCAGGAATTGCTGTAGGTATGGCTACTAACATGCCTCCTCATAATTTAGCGGAAGTGGTAGATGGCACTATTGCCTATATTGAGAATAACGACATTGAAATAGATGAGCTAATTAAATATGTAAAAGCTCCTGATTTTCCTACTGGAGGAACTATTTATGGTTACGACGGTGTAAAGGAAGCCTTCAAGACAGGAAGAGGTCGTGTGGTAATGCGCGCTAAAGCAAGTTTTGAAGAGGTAGCTGGTCGTGAATGTATCATTGTGACTGAAATACCATATCAAGTAAACAAGGCTGAAATGATTAAGAAGACAGCTGACTTGGTAAACGATAAGAAGATAGAAGGTATTTCTAACATTAGGGATGAGTCTGACCGAAACGGTATGCGTATTGTGTATATCCTTAAACGAGATGCGATACCTAACATTGTTTTAAATACCCTGTATAAGTACACTGCGTTACAAACGTCCTTCAGTGTTAATAATATTGCACTGGTAAATGGACGTCCACAGTTGTTAAACCTTAAGGACATGATTCACTATTTTGTGGAACATCGTCATGAAGTTGTTGTACGACGTACTGAATTTGAATTGCGAAAAGCTGAAGAAAGGGCTCATATTTTAGAAGGACTCATCATTGCTTCTGATAATATTGATGAAGTTATTGCTATTATTAGAGCTTCCTCTAATGCGGACCAAGCTCGAGAACGTTTAATGGAGCGATTTAGTTTGTCTGAAATTCAGGCAAAGGCAATCGTTGAAATGCGTTTGCGTCAACTTACAGGTCTTGAGCAAGATAAGTTAAGAGCAGAATATGAGGATATTAAGAAATTCATTGAAGATTGTAAAGATATTTTAGCTCGTGTTGAACGTAGAATGGAGATCATCAAAAATGAATTGATTGAGGTAAAAGAAAAATACGGTGATGCACGTCGTTCTCAAATTGAATATTCTGGAGGTGATTTAAGTATTGAAGATATGATTCCAGATGAGCAAGTAGTAATTACTATTTCTCATGCAGGATATATAAAACGCACTCCATTAAAAGAGTATAAAACTCAAAACAGAGGTGGAGTAGGACAGAAGGCCTCCAATACGAGAGATCAAGATTTCTTAGAGCATTTATTTGTAGGTACTAACCATCAATATATGCTATTCTTTACCCAGAAAGGAAAATGTTTCTGGATGAAGGTATATGAAATTCCAGAAGGTAGCCGTACCTCGAAAGGTAGAGCCATTCAGAACCTTATTAATATAGAGACCGATGATAAGGTGAAAGCCTTTATATGTACCCAAGATCTAAAAGATGAGGAGTATATCAATACTCATTTTGTGATTATGGCAACTAAAAAGGGAATTGTTAAAAAGACGACATTAGAAGCCTATTCACGTCCTCGTCAAAATGGAATTAATGCAATTACCGTTCGTGAGGACGATGAACTATTAGAAGCATTATTAACTACTGGTAAAAGTCAGGTAATGCTGGCAGTGAAATCTGGTAAGGCTATTCGTTTTGAGGAAGAGAAAACGCGCCCAATGGGAAGAAATGCCTCAGGTGTTCGTGGAATTTCCTTGGCCGATGAGCAGGATGAAGTAGTTGGAATGATTGCCATTGAAAACCCGCAGGAAGAAACAGTATTGGTGGTTTCTGAAAATGGGTATGGTAAACGTACATTTATTGATGATCCTGAAGATGGAGAAGCGGTATATCGTATCACCAATAGAGGTGGTAAAGGTGTGAAAACGATTTCTATTACTGAAAAAACAGGTAATTTAGTAGCTATAAAGAGTGTAACTGATTCTGATGATTTAATGATTATCAATAAATCAGGAATAGCTATTAGACTTACTGTTGAGGATTTGAGAGTAATGGGTAGAGCAACCCAGGGGGTTCGTCTTATTAATATTAAAGGAGATGATTCTATTGCTGCGGTAGCTAAGGTTATGCGTGAAGACGAAGAAGAAGAAAATGGTGATGAAATGCCTGAAACAGAAAATGGCATGGCTATTGATTCTTCTGATACTAATAATGAATAAATATAACAAATAGCAAAAACAAAATGAAAAAACAGATTTTAATAGGTGCAGCATTGCTGGCTTCTTCTTTGACATTTGCTCAAAAAGACGAACTTAAGGCTGCAGAAAAAGCTCTTAAAAGCGGCAATACTGTAGAGGCTAAAGCTGCTTTAGATCAGGCTCAATCAGCCGCTATCGCAGATCCTAAATATGCTGCTCAATATTACTTTCTAAGAGGGAAGGTTTATTTTGATATGGCTAGCAAAGGTCAAGATAAATTAACCTCCATCTCAGAGGCTGCTAAAGCTTTTGATAAGGTAGTAGAAGTTGAAAATGGAAAGGGTAAATATTCAGTAGAAGTTGAAAAAATGAGAACTGAGGCCATAAATCTTGCTGTAAAAACAGCTCAAGATACCTATACGGCTCAGGATTATGAAACGTCATTTAAAGCCTTTGAGCAGGTATATCGTTTAAGCCCTACTGATACGTTGTTTTTATACAATGCTTCTTTGGTAGCTGTTCAGAGTAAAAATTATGCTCAAGCTCTTGATTATTATTTAGAGTTGAAAAAAATTGGTTATGATGGTTCAGAAGTGAATTTTGTAGCTACCAATAAAGAAACTGGTAAAGAAGAGGTTTTTCCAAATAAATCTCAACGTGATTTGATGGTGAAGACCGGTGAATATGTAGCGCCTAAAGAGAAAAAGACTCCTTCTAAAAAAGGGGAGATCATCAAAAACATTGCTTTGATATATCTAGATCAAGGGAATACGGAAAAAGCCTTAGAAGCATTTGCAGAAGCTAAACAACAATTCCCTGACGACTCTTCTATTATTATCAATGAGGCTAATATTCACTTGCAATTAGGTAATAAGGATAAGTTTAAAGAGTTAATGGCTGAGGCTGCATCTAAAGATCCAAAAAATGCTGATTTACATTATAATATTGGTGTAATTAACATGGAGCAAGGAAATATGGAAGAAGCTAGAGCAGCTTATTTGAGAGCTTTAGAGGTTGATCCTAATTACTTAAACGCAATATTGAACTATTCAACATCATACATCAATGAAGGTAATGCTGTTATTGATGAAATGAATAGCTTAGGAAACTCTAAAGCAGATATCGCTAAGTATGATAAATTAAAGGTTAAGAAAGATGATTTATTCAAAAGTGGTGCCAAGATTTTGGAAGACTATATGGCTAAATCTGGTAAAAAATATCCTGAAGTTTTAGATCAATTAAAGAACATTTATGGCGCACTTGGTGATAATGAGAACTATATGCGTGTTAAAAAGTTAATAGAGCAATAGGATATTTTTACATCTTTTGTTGAGTTAAAAAAACCGCCATTATATCAATGGCGGTTTTTTTTAGTTTACAATTGTAGAGGTTTCTAACTTCTAGAATATCTTTTTAATGACTCTCAGTTTGTGAGTGTAATTTTTAATATCGGTATTAAATATTCCAGAGTGGTCTATGCGATCCATTCTCACTTTTCCATGTGCATGTATGATGTAGTTATCTTGCAATATAATACCTACATGAACAATTTTACCTTCATTATTATCAAAAAAAGCAAGATCACCAGGTTCACTCTCCTCGATAAAACTTAATGGTTCGCCTTGAGTCGCTTGTTGAGAAGCATCACGTAATAGGGCATATCCATTCATTCGATAAACCATCTGGGTAAAACCAGAACAATCAATGCCAAAAGGAGTTTTACCACCCCATAAGTATGGAGCGTTAAGGTACATCATTGCTGATTTTATGAGATTTTCTTTCGCTTGTTTTCCGTTTATTACAGCACCATCATACCTATGTTGTAAAAAATCAGAAGCATGAATACCTGCTCCCATGGGGATGGGAATTAGGTTATCCTTATCATAAATAAATTCAATTAAATCAGATGCGTATACCGCTGGAAGGTTCTGAAACAAATTGTAATTTTCATCTGTAATCTCCAGGTATTGCTTGTTGTCAATCCATCCTTCATACGCATCAAAAGCAATGCGGATGCGGCTCCATTTACTTCTTTTTTCCAATACCTTAAAATGATCACCATATAACAATTGAGTGACCATTTCACTACTGTCGGATGGTTCTAATCGTACTGGAACAATGCTGAGGTTACAAATTCCGTATTGCATTAATATGTGTTTATATCCAAAGCTTTAAGAGCTTATTTAGGCTGTATGTACCGTACCCCTTTATAAAGGGGTATGGTTATACTATTATTATAATTTTTCTATGACCATTGCTGAAGCACCTCCACCACCATTGCAAATGGCCGCTGCTCCAATTTTTCCGTTATTATGTGTTAACACACTAAGTAATGTTACAATAATGCGTGCACCAGAACATCCGAGTGGGTGCCCTAATGAAACAGCTCCACCGTGCACATTCACCTTTTCATCTGTGAGTCCTAGGATTTTCATATTGGCAAGTCCAACAACAGAGAAAGCTTCATTAAATTCAAAATAATCAACATCACTGATGGAGATATTTGCTTTGGCTAATGCTTTAGGCAATGCTTTTGCTGGTGCAGTTGTAAACCATTGAGGCTCTTGAGCTGCATCGGCATAGCCTCGAATTACAGCAAGTGGGGCAAGACCTAATGCCGTGGCTTTTTCTCGACTCATTAAAACTACTGCTGCGGCACCATCATTAATGGTAGATGCATTTGCGGCTGTAACTGTCCCTTCCTTGGTAAAAGCAGGTCTTAATGAAGGTATTTTGTCAAGCACTACATTTTTAAATTCTTCATCTTCTTTGAAAAGAACAGGTTCACCACGACGTTGAGGAACTTCAACAGGAACTATTTCATTGTCGAACCTGCCTTCACTCCAGGCTTTAGCGGAACGCTTATAGGATTGAACGGCAAAGGCATCCTGATCTTCTCTTGAGAAATTGTATTCAGTGGCACAAGCATCCGCACATACACCCATGGCATTTTTGTCATAAGCATCTGTAAGTCCGTCTTTTTGTAGGCCGTCTTCAAGTGATGTGGGACCAAATTTCACACCATTACGCATATGTATATAGTGAGGTATAAGGCTCATATTTTCCATTCCTCCGGCTACAACTATTTCGGCATCCCCAAGAGCGATTGCTTGGGCACCTTGCATAATGGCTTTCATACCACTGGCGCATACTTTATTAACCGTCGTACAAGGTACTGTATCTGGTAGTCCAGCATAAATAGCGGCTTGACGAGCTGGAGCTTGTCCTTCCCCTGCCTGTACTACATTTCCCATGAGAACTTCATCTACAAGTGAAGGGTCAAGGTTTATTTTTGCTAAAGCACCTTTGATAGCTACAGCTCCTAATTGAGGCGCAGGAATACTTGAAAGGCTTCCTAAAAAGCTTCCAATAGGTGTCCTTGCAACTGATACGATAACTACTTCTTTATTCATTGTGAATGTATTAGTATGATTTATAAAGTTTATTTATAGTGGTTTACAATAAAAAATGTATTCATAAACCAGTACATCTTCTATTTCAAGAAGCTGTTGCGAATTTAGGTATTTTTGAAAGAAAAGCATAGGAAACCTGTTTTTAAAATAGTGTATGTACTGGTATATTTTTTCTATTTTTGGAGAGAAATCCTCTTCTGATGAAAAATTTTTGGCACAAACTTTATTCAAGTCAATCTACTATTTATAAAGTTGTTCTCTATGTTACGGCAGTAGCTTTTATTGTTTATTTTTTTCCAAAAGGAGGGAAATTCAAGTATGAATTTCAAAAGGGAAAGCCGTGGCAATACGAGACTTTGTATGCGCCATTTGAATTTGCCTTAAAAAAATCTCCAGCGCAGTTACAAGAAGAGGAAGCACGCCTTGCTACGGAAGTGGAAACGTATTATAAGAGGGATGTATCTGTTATTAATCAAGTGACAGAAGCTTATCAAAAGAGATTCTCTCATTATTTTGTTGATAGTATCCCTAAAGACAGTCTAGACAGGCTTTATTTACAAGGGCTCGATTTTATTGCATTTCTATATAACAAAGGGGTTTGGTTGAATGATATTCAATCTAATGATCGTATTTCCGTTATAGGTAGTAATAATGAAGTGGTTGATTTCCCTATAGACAGTTTGGTTAATTTACATACGATAGAAGTTACTACCAACCAATATTTTTCTGAATTCCTGGATGATTCCTACAAGAAAGCTTATGCTGAATTGTTTTTTGAAATAACCTTGCCAAACATTACAAAAGACCAAGCATTTACCCAAAAAGCATTAGAGGAGCGCAAGAAAAGTATTGTACTTACACGTGGATTTGTTGAAAGAGGTCAGCTTATTATTGCCAAAGGTGAGGTCGTTGAAGGCAATCGACTTGCTATGTTAGATTCCCTCCAGGAGGAGTTTGAATCTGTTGTATGGAATGCCAATAATTATTACTGGGTATTGGCCGGATACACCCTCTTAGTGGCTCTTGCTTTGTTTATGTTACTATTATACCTTCACAAATACAGAAGCTTCATTTATCAGAATAATACCAAAGTGACCTTGGTATTCTTCAATATTGTATTTATGGTTTTTTTAACCACTCTTGTTGTACAGTATAATGCAGATTATGTATTTGTGGTCCCTCTATGTTTATTACCATTGATATTAAAGGCCTTTTTTGATGCTCGTACTGGTTTGTTTACCCATGTGTTAACCATTCTTCTGCTTGGATTTGTGGTGCCAAATAGTTTTCAATTTATTTTCTTGCAAATTATTGCTGGTATTGTAACTATTCTTACTGTTTCAGAATTGTATAAAAGAGTTAACTTATTCATATCTGTTGGTCAGATTACAGCCGTGTATATAGTGTCATTTGTTGCGTTCCATATTGTGTATGAAGGAACTGTTAGCACCTTAGATTATTATGTGCTGGGTTTATTCATCCTTAATGGATTGGCTACCTTATTTGCTCAACCGCTTATTTATATTTATGAAAAGGTATTCGGGTTAGTTTCTGATGTTTCTTTATTAGAATTATCCGATACCAATTCCAAAATTATGAAAGAGCTGGCTGAAAAGGCTCCTGGAACCTTCCATCACTCTTTGCAGGTAGCTAACTTGGCTGAGGCAGCAGCCAATGAAATAGGAGCAAATGCTATGCTCGTTAGGGTAGGAGCCCTTTATCATGATATAGGGAAAATGGAAAACCCCATGTACTTTACAGAAAATCAAAAAACGTCTGTAAACCCGCATGATGAGATGGATGCATATAATAGTGCTCAGTTAATAATCAAACATGTCATAGACGGTATTGAGCTGGCGCGAAAGTATAAATTACCGGATCGCATTATTGATTTTATTCGTACACATCATGGTACTACGTATGTGTATTATTTTTATAAGAAACAATTAGAAAGCGGAGATGACTTTTCAGAAGAAGATTTTAGGTATCCTGGTCCAATCCCTTTCTCAAAGGAAACGGCTATCTTAATGATTGCAGATTCGGTAGAGGCTGCCTCAAAGAGTTTAAAAAACCCCACATACGGTATGATAGAAGAGTTTGTGGAAAGGATTGTAGCCAAGCAAATTGATGAACATCAATTCGAAAATGCGGATATTACATTTAGAGAAATACAGTCCGTAAAGAAGATTTTAGTTCAAAAACTAACAAATATCTATCATTTACGAGTAGAGTATCCAGAGTAATTGTTTGGTATTTAAAAGATTGTAAAAAAAATAAAAAAAAGTTGTAAAAATAGTTGCGTCCTATGGGGCTTTCTGCTACATTTGCAACCGCAATTCAGAAGAAAACGTTCTTTTAAAAATATAGGAGAGGTGCCGGAGTGGTAACGGAGCAGATTGCTAATCTGTCGGCGGGTAACTGTCGCCAGGGTTCGAATCCCTGTCTCTCCGCTTTTTCTATGAATTTTCGGGGTGTAGCGTAGCCCGGTCATCGCGCCTGGTTTGGGACCAGGAGGTCGCAGGTTCGAATCCTGCCACCCCGACTAGCCTAGGATAGGCAACAAATAAGAACACTGTTAATCGTTTAGATTTTCAGTGTTTTTTGTTTTTATTCATTTGTTTGAATTCATTTACAACTAAATATTAGGGATCAAGACTAAATGTTGTGTTTACGCAAATATTTTGGTTAATCTATATAGGAAGAATTCTATATACTTTTCAATTAGATATCCCAAAACCACTTTGGAAAAGTGATCCATTAAAATTTGGATGTAATGTTTCACGCCGTCATGAGTTTTAAAAATCGTGACATCTGCACACCACACCTCATTGGTTTTTGTCGTTTTAAGCGGATTATAATTATTAGGTTTTTTCATGATGTTGGTACCAGTAAAACTTAATATATTACAGTATTTGTAAAAGGTGGACAGTCCACAGTAAAGATTATTATCTCTAATAGCTTTTAGATAAATGGAAGATTTCGACCAGAATCGATATGTATCATGATTCATATAGTTTTTAATGGTGCGTACTTCGTTTGTTAAGAGTTTATTCTGTATTTTTCTGGTGCACCATTTGTAATATGAAGCTTCACATTTATGAACAAGGATGGTTTTGTAGTTTTCAAAAGAGCTTCTTGAGATATCGATAACTTTTAGAGCTTTATTTATAGGAACGCTATGTTTTATTGATTCTACACTGTTAACCACCAATTCCATGTTGTTTTTAATAAGGGATTTAAAACCTTTAACGTTAGACATAATATGGATTAAGGTGTCGGAGAGTTAAAAATAATATTCGATTTTAGTTTTAATTATAGCAGACTGATTAAAACGTTTAATTAAATCGACTTCTTGATTGATAAATTCAGAAAGTTCGCAGCCTTTATATTTGCTTTCAGATTCTTGTTTCCATCGGGATATGTTAGAACTAGGGATGTCATTTTTTAAATTTTCGGGAATATGCGCTTCTAAACCTAATCTGTAATAATGCTTTAGATAGGTGTCTCAAGATTGACGTTTTAAACTGGATTGAATTTAGATAAGGATATTTTATTGGTAAAATTCAGAATTAAAGTCAAATTATCGATAAGGGAATGCCTTAGATTTGTTAAGGTTAAAACACAAGTGAATATAGTTTTAATCCAGTTTTCAATTGATAATTGTTGTATTGGATAAAATTGGATATGAATTGGATATATCCAAAAGAAATAAATACATATATTTGTAATTGGATAAAATTGGATACAAAATGGATATATCTAAAAAAATAGCTTTTCAACCAACAATATTTCAGGATATCATGCAAAAATTAGGTATCGTAGATACGTTTAAAGGAGGTTGGAATCTTATAGAAACCAAAGAGAAGCGTTATTTAAAAGAGTTGCGTGATATTGCAACTATTCAAAGCATTGGTTCATCTACTAGAATTGAAGGGGCTACACTCACCGATGAAGAAGTAAAGAAATTACTTAAATCAGTTGAAATAAACAAATTGGATAAGAGGGAAGAGCAAGAGGTTGTTGGCTATTATGAAGCTTTGGAGCTTATATTGAAACATTATGAGGATATAGACCTTTCAGAACGTTATCTTCACCAATTACATTCTGTACTATTAAAATACAGTAGTAAAGACCAACGGCATAAGGGGCAGTACAAAAATCTTTCCAATCAGGTGGTTGCTAATTATCCTGATGGAGAACAAAAGGTTATATTCAGGACTACCGAGCCACATTTAACAGCTGGAGAAATGTACGATTTAATTGTATGGACTAACGAGCAATTAAAAGAAAAGAAATTGCACCCCATACTAATAACATCTGTATTTGTATATGAGTTTTTATCGATACACCCATATCAAGACGGTAATGGCAGGTTGTCTCGTTTGTTAACAACATTTTTATTATTAAAACAAAAATATAATTTCATTGAATATGTGTCTTTTGAGCATGTTGTAGAAATCAGAAAAGATATGTACTATCGAGTGTTAATGGAAACCCAAAAACATAGAGGTACAGATGATGAAATACTGGATCGATGGGTAGTTTTTTTCTTGGATTGCCTCATAGATCTTACTGATAAATTGAAAACTAAATACGAGACATATAATAATTTAAAAAGTAGTATCAATGAAAGACAAAAGCAAGTATTAGACTATATTAATGAAAACAAGACTATCCAAATAAAGAATTTGGAAGAAAACTTGTCTGATTATTCTAGAAATACACTCAAGAAGGATTTACAATATTTAGTGCAGGAAGGTTTTATATTGACTACAGGTTCAGGGCGAGGTGTACGTTATCATGCTAAGGAATAGAAAAAGCTCCATATAACTAATTTATGGACTATTTTGACAAAATTTAATAAGTGAATGTCACAAACTCATTTGGCTATGTCCTATAGAGTGTCCTTTTTGATGATTTGGATTTTAAGTAATGGAAATACAATGGATTGGGTTCTGTTTCGGAATCCTGCCACCCTGACTAGCCTAGTATAGGCAACAAATAAGAACACTGTTAATCGTCTAGATTTTCAGTGTTTTTTGTTTTTATGCATTTGTTTGGATTCATTTAAAACTAAATATTATGGATTAATATCATTTTTGAACCGCCATATACGTGACCCGCACGTATGGTGGTATGAGAGGCGCACCTTGAACTTAGCGTTCATGGCCGTCTACTTGATTATGAGCTTTTTAAGATTAATATTTTCCTGCCAGAAATACTGTCGTTATCTATTTTAAGGCTGTACTTATCAATTTTCAAAGTATCTGTGATTCTTTGAAAATCTTCTACAGGGTATTCTCTGTTATCGATTATTAATTTTTGGATGTTTTTAACATTCTCAGAATTAAGAATATTTTTAAGGACTCTTGAGTCATTTATAGGTTGATAAGCAGGGAGTTCTGTATATTCTATGTTTTGTTGCTTAGATTTACAGCTTAATGCAAAAATGAAAAAGGATATAAATAATAACAAATAAACGAAATTTCTCATAATTATAAATTTATGCTACGTTGCTCCATCCACAGTCATTCAATAAGTATTGAGTAGCGGCATCGGCTGGAATAAAAAGTTGTACACAATTATCATCAGTTATTATTGTTCCAAAAACGAAACAGTCGTACCCATCATACCAATAGCCCCTCTTAATACTTCCTTCACACCCAATTCTCGTACTGTAAGAATTTTTATTTTTATTATATGTTTTCTCAACTATTGCCTACGGCACTTGATTCGTTCCAGAATTCATAACTTCAATTACCTCTAATTCATCTGATTCCATATTAAGGGGAAGAATTGAAATTAGCTCTACTTCGTAGGTTTGAAAAGAAGTTGAATTCTTAGCTTCTATATTTGTATTCTCAAATTTTAATACGATTGTACTACCTACAATTGCGTTTCTTCGGTTTCATTTGAGCAAGAAAAAACGAAAAAGTTAACTATACTAAAACTGCTTTAATTTTCATAAATTTTACTTTTAAATGGTTAATGATTGTGGGATCGTTTAATTTTAGATTCACTAAGATAGTTATTTTTCTTACACTTTTAGATTTAATTACGCATAACTTATTGTTAACCATATATAAATAAAAAATTATTTTTAGCATGTTTCATATATGATAAACTGCTTTAAAAATATAAAAGAAGCTATTTTTGATGAATGGACATTATTTTGTTTTGTGTACTTGACAAGCAAGTGATGTCAAGTTTTTAACTCCATAAACTTGACATTTAAAATTATCCCGACCTTTGCACTATGACTTTGGCAACTCAAATACGCAATAGGTTTGGTAATTAAATACTATGAAAAATGGATTGTTATTATCGGGGAACTTTCGTGTTTTTATGGTAACAAAATACATTGACTGATAGGAACAGGTTGTGTCAAGAGACCTCAAAAGCCTACAAACTAGGATTTATTAAAGGAGACCTATTCGGTTACCTTTCTTGATAGCTTACTTACTAATAATAATATAATCAACCAATTAGATTTGTGGCAGAAAATCCTGCCACAACAACTAGTCTAGGATAAGCAACAAATAAGAACACTGTTAATCGTTTAGATTTTCAGAGTTTTTTGTTTTTTATGCATTTGGTTAAATTCTAAGGTGTACTACTTAGATTTTCTTCTCATAATTGCTAAGATAAAAACTTATGTCCAGTGTAATATAGGAAGTCCAATTTTATACAAAGATCACACTCTTAAGTTAAAATCAATCACATCTTTTGAGATTGAGCCGTTTTTCCTTTTATATTTAAATTGGAAATTGAAACCAAATTTTTGATGCCTATAGATGAGCGGAATATGTTATATATTATTGTAGTTGCAAATTTTGGAAAAATGGGAATATACTAGATTGATCCAAAAATTAGGAGTAACTATTAAAACTCCTCTATGGTACTCATAAATTTAGAAATAAAGACTTCTTGGATGAAAAAATATCTTATACCAATTCTTCTTATAATTTTAAGTGGTTGTGCGAAACAAGTAGTAGGTGAATATACGTATGCTCCATGTGGGAGTATTTTGAACCAAACATATATTAGTGACTCACTTGACCTTTATATGACGACATTTGGAGATACCGACATTAACTTATCTAGGAAGGGATATCCTGGACTAAAATTGAAAAAGCAAATTTTTTTATTCAACAATAGTGATAAAAAGAACGGATTTGATATAAATATTTTTCAATTTACATCACTTGAGGAATATGAAAAAAAGATTCTTGACAGAAATCTAAAAAGTCTGACATTTTATAAGATTGACAGTAACAGGAAATCAGATTCATCATTCATGGTTCATTATCAAAAGAAGAACAAAGAAATCATTGAAAGAATAGTGAAATTGGATGAAAACTCCTTTCTGAGAATAGTAGCCAGTGCAAACCAGAATTCAAACATCATTAACACAGATTACCTGAAGCATATTACGGAAGAGCAGATGAAACTGTCAAAAATTGGAGTTTTTAAAGAACTCCAATCCTATAAAAATAACTTTTTTGTCCTTAGAACTAAGCTCGATAGCCTCTTTAAAAATAATCCATCATACCAAATCCGATATTTACAAAAATTATATCCGGCTGCCCAGATTACTGATACCATGAGTTGGCAAAGGCTTTTAATTGAATATGTAAATTTATACAATTCGATAGGTAGCTATGGCAATTCTTTACATCATTTAAAGATGTATGAACAATTATCCAAGAAAAACAAAGCTCCGTATAAAGATGTAGGAACCAATATTACACTTCAAAATTTAGAAGAATTTATTAATTCTCAGGATTCAAATTTAGATGTTATCATTTTGAACGATGACCATTCTTATCCTAGATCCAGATGGGTTGCTTCTCTTTTTTTGGATTTGCTTAGGGAAAGGGGATTCAAGTACCTTGCCGTCGAAACACTTACCAACTGGAAGGATAGGGATTTTGTTACTGTTATAAATTTTGGAGATGGTTATTATTCGGAAGAGCCAACGTTTAATATATTTCTGCGTTTAGCCGTTGAAAAAGGCTTTAAATTGATTCCATACGAAAATTATGAAGCCTGCCAACCTTTTACCGAAGAGGATAAAAATGATCGGTTTTTTTGCTCGAATTTTAGGGAGTACAACCAAGCTAAAAACATTGCAAAAATTTTTGAAAATGAACCTGAGGCCAAAGTGTTCGTTTATGCAGGCCATGGTCATGGAAAGAAAATAAAGTCTGGGTCTTTCAATCCAATGGGAAGTGTTTTATCTGAGATGCTTTTAGATAAAAAGATTGTAAGTATAGATCAAATTAGTTTTATGTCTAGAATAGGTCAAGATCAGAACTATTTAAAAGAATTGAGAAAAGAATGGGAATCACTTGAACCTAATTTTTTGATAATTGAAAATTCTAATGAATATTTTACTTTGAATAAGGGGTATGATGCAATGTTATTACATCCTGAAATAAATTTTGAATCCCAAGACCCAAAAGAATTCTCTAAATGGTTTTATTCAAAAAATAAGATTAATAATTCTAAGATTAAAATTTTAAAGAATAGGGAAGCTCATAGAATAAAAGTCTATATTCAGGATAGTAAGGTTATTGATGAATGTCGTCAAATGCCGGTTTTCCAGTTTAATGAGATCCTGAAGGATGATCTTGAGATTTTCCTTCCTTCTCAGTTCAAATATGTTATTAATTTTTACGATAAATACGATAATTTAATCAACTCTAAATCCGTTAACCCAAATGCTAGTAATTCTAAGTAATGAAATGTAACAATCAACGGATAACTTAATTGATTGGATTTTGGTAAAAAAAGTTCCATTTTATAGAATAAATTTTGACGAATTGGCACCCACCATTGAAGGTTTAAAATTTGATACCGTAAGCGGATCTAGAATCGATAAAATGTGGGCTGACATCCATAAGTAATCAGCGAGAAAGATATTAGTAAGAGCATCAACTTAATTATTCGGAAAATCTTGGGAATGCTCTTGATATTTAGGTATTATGATGTTGATATTTAAGTATTCATAAATGAGAAGTGGTTTCTGCCACCCCGACTAGCCTAGGATAGGCAACAAATAAGAACACTGTTAATCGTTTAGATTTTCAGTGTTTTTTGTTTTTTTGCATTTGTTTAAATTTAAGGTGTACTATTTAGATTTTCTTCTCATAATTGCTAAGATAAAAACTAACTAACATTTTCTCTCATCTTTATGTCCAGTCTAATATAGGAAGTCCACTTTGCAGTTTCTTAATTCTCTAATATCCTCTGACGAATTTTTGTGTTCCCTATTTGTGTTGAATGAAACTTCAAAATATACAATTCATTGCCTTCATTTTAGTTTCAGAAAGATTTTGCAAACAGTGATCTTTTCAAATTAAGTGCATCCTATCAAATTTCAGATTACTTCGCAATTTGGGCTGAATTTTAATAATAAACGAGGTATTAAATATACTGCTCATATCCTGTTTGAAAACAGCAATTAAAGTCACCTCCTTTAATACATGTCTTTATGTGGTAAATTTTTTAAACCTCTGATATAAATCATTTTATATTGTTATTTAATCATTTAATTTTAAGCATATGAAAAGATATATAAATAGGTTTTTTTTAGTTTTTGTAATCGCTTTGATGCTGCCAAAATCATTGTTATCTCAACAAGTTCTTACGGCAAAAGAAATAGTTAAGAAAGCAGATGATAACATGAGAGGTAATACTTCTATAGCAGATATTACCATTGTCATCGTCAGGCCAACATGGAAAAGAGAATTGAGTATGAAAGCCTGGACTAAAGGAGAGGATTATTCAATGATTTTGATTACAAGTCCAGCTAGGGAAAAAGGGACAGTGTTTTTAAAGCGAATCAAGGAGGTTTGGAACTGGATTCCAGCCATAGAAAGGAATATTAAATTACCTCCTTCAATGATGTCTCAAAGCTGGATGGGCACCGATTTCACCAATGATGACTTGGTAAAAGAGGCATCTTCCGTTTCAGATTATGAACATACACATTTAGGTAAAGAAGTAATAGCTGGTAAAGAATGTTATAAAATTGAAATGGTACCCAAAGCCTCAGCTGCTATCGTATGGAAAAAGGTAATTGTCTGGATAGACACTTCTGATTTTTTACAATTGAAGGCTGAATTTTATGATGAGGATGGTGAATTGGTAAATAGAATGAATTCCAGCGAAATTAAATTAATGGATGGAAAAAAGATAACATCCAAAATTGAAATGATTCCGGTTGATAAGCCAGGACAAAGTACCGTTATTATTTATAAGAATATCCTATTTAATACACCTATAAACGATGATTTCTTTACAACGAGAAACATGAAACAGCTTAAATGATGTTACTTAAACTAGCATGGTTAAATATTTGGCGTAATAAGCGTAGAACCATTATAACAGCAACCTCCGTTTTTTTTGCTGTTTTATTGGCTATTGTATTTCGCTCCTTAACTGATGGTATTTATGATAACATGATTCATAATGTGGTAAGTTATTCTTCGGGATATCTGCAAATTCATAAAAAAGGATATTGGGATGAACAATCTATAGACAACTCTTTTGAAGAGGATCAAAATCTGTATAAACTATTGCTAGAGACTCCAAAGATTACCCACATTCTACCACGCATACAGACCTTTTCCTTAGCTTCTAATTTGGATAAAACAAAAGGTGTATTAGTTTTAGGAATAGATCCTGTTAAAGAAAAGGAAGTCAATAGGTTACAAGATAAAATAGTAAAGGGTGATTATATTGAGTCTGTTCAGGACAATGGAGTAGTTGTAGGAGAGGGGTTAGCCTCTCAATTTAAATTAAAAGTTAATGATACTTTGGTTTTATTGGGACAAGGATACCATGCCAGTAGTGCAGCTGGCAAGTATAGGGTAAAAGGCATAATAAAACTTGGTTCAATTGAATTGAATAATAATGTGGTGTACATGTCCTTGCAACAGGCACAACAACTGCTAGGTGCAGATAAGCATATCACTTCCATTTCAGTAATACTGGAAAAGGGTACTCATCTGAATACCTTAAAAGGTTCCATACAGAAGTTAATCGGATTGGATACATATGAAGTGATGAGTTGGAAAGAAATGATGCCTGAGTTGGATCAATTTATTGAAGCGGACAGTTCTGGGCATTATATTATAATTGGTGTTCTATATCTCATTATAGCCTTCGGATTATTTGGCACCATTCTTATGATGGTTTTTGAACGTCAACATGAATTTGGAATCTTGATTGCTATAGGGATGAAAAGGGCTTTACTAGCCTTAATGTTACTTTTAGAATCAATTATGATATCCTTGATTGGCTGTTTTTTAGGCATAATTGGTGGGATTTTTATAGTAAAATGGTTTACCATTCACCCCATTCAATTTACGGGGGATTTAAAAGAGGTCTATGAAGATTATGGAATTGAATCCATCATTTATTTTTCAAGTGATGAAAAAGTATTTTTTACACAAACATTAATCGTTTTAGTACTATCAACATTATTGGCCTTGTATTCTGGATATAATGTTATGAAGTTAAAACCTGTTGAAGCCATAAATAGTTAGCTATGTTGTTTCAAATTGCTTGGAGAAATATATGGCGTAATAAAGCTCGAAGCTTGGTAGTTATATGCTCAGTTATTTTAGGTATATGGGCAGGAATATTTATATTGTCATTTGCATGGGGGTTATATCAAAATAACATTAATGAATCAATTTACAGACAATTATCTCATATCCAGATTCATCATCCAAAGTTTGGAGATGATTATGATTCGAAATTTACAATTCTAGATGCTGATAAGCTCCTAAGGAAATTTCAATTGGATGAGCGAATCACCTCCGTCAGTTCACGAGTTATTACTACAGGCATGATTTCTTCACCAATAACCACAAGTGGAGTTAAGATCTACGGGATAAATCCATTATCAGAAGTTTCTCAAATCCGATTGGATGAATATGTGAAAGAAGGAACTTATTTTGGATCAGGAAAAGAAAATGAAATCCTTATTGGAGAGAAACTAGCCAAAAAACTCAAAGTAAAAGCTAAAAGTAAAATAGTTTTGACCTTCTCAAATATCCATTCAGAGATGATCTCTGGGGCATTCAGAATTGGAGGAATATATAGGTCTAAAAACACCTCATTAGATGAATTAAATGTGTATGTGTTGCAAAAACATTTACAAGGGTTATTAGAGCTCCAACCTTCAGAGAGTAATGAAATAGCCCTGTTAATTAAGGATGATCAAGAGGTGGATGTTATTAAAAAAGAAAGTGAAGAAATGCTTCCAGATGCTAAAATTGAAGATTGGAAGGCGCTTTCTCCAGAATTGAACTTGATCATAGAATCCTTTAATTTATATACCTATATTATTAGTGGTATTATCTTGTTGGCATTACTATTTGGTATTATAAATACCATGTTAATGTCTGTTTTGGAGCGAATTAGAGAGTTGGGAATGTTGATGGCTATTGGGCTTAATAAGCGAAAAATTTTCACTATGATTATGCTTGAGACCTACTATTTAACACTAATAGGTACTCCAATAGGGTTTTTGGTGGGATGGTTAACAGTTACCGTATTAGGGAAAACAGGAATTAATCTGTCCATGTTTTCTGAAGGATTGGCCTCTTATGGATTTAATTCCATGATTTATCCAGCCTTGGACCATGAAAAGTATATGATTATTGTGGTGATGTGCTTAATTACAGCCATAATTTCAGCTGTATATCCCTGTATTAAAGCATTACAATTGAATCCTTCAGAAGCTATTCGAAAAATTTAGTGCCATGTCAAAAACTATAATTGATGCCCACAATGTGAGTAAAACATTTAATCCGGATACCATTCCGGTACATGCCGTTCAAAATGTTCACCTACATATAGAGGAAGGGGAGTTTGTTGCTTTAGTTGGTCCCTCAGGGTCGGGTAAATCTACCTTACTTAATATGATGGGAGGACTAGATTCACCGACACAGGGAACTGTATTTATTGATGGTGTTGAAATTACCAAGTTGCCAGAGAATAGGCTAATAGATTTCAGGTTGCATAATATTGGGTTTGTTTTTCAATCCTTTAATCTGATACCGGTACTAACTGCAAAAGAAAATATAGGATTTGTGCTGCAATTACTACGTATGCCAAGAGTAAAACGAGAAGAGCGTGTATTGACCTTATTAAAAGAAGTTGGTTTAGAAAATAAATTGAATAGTAAGCCTGGTGAACTTTCAGGGGGGCAGCAACAGCGTGTGGCCGTTGCAAGAGCATTGGCTTCAAAGCCTAAAATTGTGTTTGCTGATGAACCAACCGCTAATCTTGACTCAAAATCAGCGGAAAACCTGTTAAACATTATGGCCAAACTCAATAAGGAAGAAAAAATCACATTCCTATTTTCAACACATGATCAACGTGTAATAAGAAAAGCAAGAAGAGTGATCACTTTGGTAGACGGTAAAATTATCTCTGATATAGAACAAACACCATCCTAACACATGAGACGTCAATGGGTAACATATTTAGTTTTACTCTCGCTACATGTAATTAATGCTCAAGAGAATGAAAAACTGATGTTTTCAGGATACTTAAAAAATGTTCAGGAGGTTAGCTTTATTGATAAATTAGATGAACTGCAATGGACCACCTTTTTTCATAATCGGCTAAATTTTAAATATGTTCCTTCCAATAAGACGACCATTAGATTAGAGTTAAGAAACAGGTGGTTTTATGGAGATGAGGTAACGAATAGTGCAAATTTTTCTCACACTATTTCGAAGGACAATGGGATCGTTGACATGTCGTGGAATATCCTTAATGAAGGGAAACTACTTTTTAACACTACAATTGACAGAGCCTTGATTGATTATTCTAGCGGTGATTGGGAGGTTACTATCGGAAGGCAGCGGGTAAATTGGGGAATGAATTTAATTTGGAATCCAAATGATATTTTTAACACCTATAATTTTTTAGATTTCGATTATGAAGAACGACCTGGGAGTGATGCTGTTAGGGTCCAATATTACTTGGGTGATTCACGCAAAATTGAGTTTGCAGCCAAAAAGGGAAAAGGGAATAATGATCATATGGTTGCTGTCATGTATAAGTTCAATAAATGGTTATATGATATCCAGTTACTATCAGGAATTAACCAAGAAGATTGGATAATAGGTGTAGGTTGGGCAGGAAATTTAGATAATGCTGGTTTTAAAGGTGAGTTGTCCTATTTTGTTCCTCATGAAACTTACTTTAATTCTAAAAATGTATTGAGCGCTTCTATATCGGTTGATTATGGCTTTAAGAAGGGTCTTTATATTAATGGTTCCGTGTTGTATAACAGTAGTGGTAATCTAAGTATAACCGATTTAGGATCGTTGGGTTATGGGAACTTAAGTGCAAAAAATTTAATGCCTTATGAGTTTTCAAGTTTTCTACAACTAGCGAAAGAATTTACCCCAATTGTTAGAGGAACCTTAAGCACCGTGTATTCACCATACAATGATGCTGTAATTCTCATGCCTAGTGTAAACTGTTCTATCGATTCTAATTGGGAGTTTGATTTAATTAGTCATTCTTTTTTTGAATTCGAAGAGTCTAGGACTCTTGGAAATAGTTTGTTTCTGAGACTTCGATGGAGCTTTTAAAAGCAGTAAAAAATATAGTGTACTTATCCTATATACTTTACAAGGAACTATCCTTTTGAAGAGCATTTTGGAATTAATAGTTGGGGTCGAATTCTTGATGTACTGATTTTATAATAGCATATTTAATTTGTTCCCTTAGTGCATTACTAATGGTCAAAAAGTCCCGCAAGGATTTCTCTTTGTGCAGAAAATGAGTGTCTTCTAATTGTTCAAAAAGATCCTCAACTCTGTGGTATCCTCTAAGTGACCATTTTTCGTTATCAGGATACATTTTTAATTGAAAAGATTCTTTTAAATAGCGTTCTGATTTCCATAATTTAGTACTCTTCCATTGAACTGACCAGTACAAATTAGCTTTGATAGTAGTAAGTGTAAACTCTTTTTCTGGTATTTCTTGTTGGAGTTCTGCTAAAATTAATTCCAAAAGTTCTGTAAGATTAGAAGTAAGTTTATCTAATTCTTTCTTTTTGTATATATCTGATTCCATGGTGTTAAAAGGTGAACATTATACGAGTGATTAAGTTAAAAGTTCATACATATAATGAGCGATCATTCTCCATAACTCGCTGTCAAACATAATAACTTCTAGACTATGTTCTATAATTATAGCTAAACCAATTATCAATAACGTTGGATGAATTCTTCCTATTGACATCTTATCCCATATGAAGGAAATTACTATTAAACTATCAGCAAGCACTACAGCAAACCAAATATCTGGTCTCTCTATGGAAGGAAAATAATGCCTAAATCGAAACCATGCTGGCCACAAGATTACTATGGTTGACAATAGGAGTAGTCTTTTATGTACCTCTGGCTTATTTCTGTAATATAGGCCACCTAAGACTAATGAAATAAATAGTAGGGCAGAAGTGCCATTTCCAACAATACCTGAAACTGCTGTTTCTCCAAGTCCAAGTTTTAATTCCTTCTCCACAGCGTAAAGGCCTACAGGAATAATTGTAATGGCGACTCCACTTGCAATTAGTAATCCTAGAATTCCCAATTTCTTATGAAATTTGTACTTTTTAGTTTGAATCAGTAGTGATTGAGTAGTGAAAAGAAGAACCCAAAGCAAGGCAAAGGCTCCATGAATATAAACAATGGTTGGAGCTGTAAAACTGCCTTGACTTAAAGGAATAATAAAGGGTCTGGCAAAGCCAATTAGGATAGCTACTAATCCCAAAAGCCCTATAAATAGAAATAAAGAAAGTCTTTTTTTTATATTCATAATTAAAGATGTGACTATTCTATAGTGTATCCCAAATGGTTAGTACTAGCTATTATTCAACATTATATGTAATCAAGATGGGAGGTGTATGTTATGTTACTTCCAAGGTCCATTAGTTTTGACATTTAGGACCTCTCCATCTTTGGTTATTTTATATAGGCCACCTGCACAACCTAGCCAAATTGTACCATTTTTGTCTTTTAAAAAACTCATGGTAGGGTTTGGAACTTGGTAGTTTATAAATTCTTGATTATGGTATTTGTATACGCCATTACGAATGGTACTAATCCATATATGGTTTGATGGATCTCTGTAAATTGCATATACATCATTTTCACTAAGACCACTTATTTCTGGGAATTGCGTAAAGGTTTTAGCATCATATTTGTTTAGACCGCCATTCCCAAATCGTTTAGATTCGTCTGCTAGGTCCTTTTCTGCTACTCTAGTTCCTATCCAAAAATTACCTTCTTTGTCCTGGCAAATGGATTGCACATTATTTGAATTCAAACCTTCTTTAATGGTAAAATGTGAGAAACTGTTTCCATCAAATCGACTGGCTCCGTAACCGTCTCTTCCAAACCAAATAGTACCTTTTGAATCTTCAATAATTGAAGTTATCCAATCCTTTGTGTCTGGATTTATTTTTGTGTCAATTTCTGGATATGGTATTGAAAATTTTTCAAACCGAGTTCCGTCAAACTTGCACACTCCTTTCCAGGTTCCTATCCAAAAGTAACCTTTACTGTCGATAAATAAATTACTAATCATATTACTGCAAAGACCCTCTTTTTCTGAGTAGTTTGTAAATGTCTTCCCGTCAAACTTTGATAGTCCCTCACCTGTGCCAAACCATAAGTTTTTTGAGCTATCTTCAATAATACTTACAATTCGATTACTAGGTAGACCATCATTTTTGGTTAAGTAGACCAATTTGTTTCCATCATATTTTGCAACCCCTTTTTCTAAGGTTCCAAACCATAAATTTCCTTGAGAGTCTTGGAATATCTCTACGACATAGTCTCCAATTTGTGAATGAGTTGTTTGATCTGAAATACTATTTAGTGGTACTCCTTCTTTACTTTTAACACCGGAGTTACATGAAAGGGATAGGGAAGATAATAGTATTAAAAGTATAGATTTCATATTTTCCACATATATATAGTTTACCTCGAATTTCTCATCAACCAATTAATTATTGACCCTGCTATCTCCAATGGTGACTATTTTATTGATTCTTGGTTGAATGAACCAAATACCAATTGGTAATAGACAGATCAAATTAATCTCTTCCAAAAGGTTACTAAAAGTAACAACCCTTTTTAGTTCAGCGGTTATTATGGATCTTAAAACTTTATAGAAAAAATAAAATAGACAAAACACACATGTTAAGTACAGCGGAATACTAAAATGTACTATTTTCTCTACAGTTTTTTAAACACCATTCAAGGCATTGGAAGCTCCAATAATCGTTAAAAGTAACGCTTATAATCCAACGTTGAATTAGGCTAATGTAATGAAAAAGAGAATCTTAAATGTTGAAATTTTGATTTTTATGTCATTTGGGATAAATTTGCATAAGTGTATTCCTACAGGCTAAATCCAGCCGAAAAATATTCCGTAGTGCATTGATAAAGCAAATATGAGCATTTTGAACAGGTTGAAATCATAACTCCAGTTTGGTCAGATACTGCAAACATTATCATTAATGCTATCATTTGAATAAAAAAGGAATCCCAAATAATAATGAAAATAATTACAAATTCTTGGCTCGTAAGAATCTTTCAGTCATAATTTGAGTATATGGTATTTCAATTTTGGTGGCCTAAGTTATTATTTAACTTTTATAATGAATTAATTAGTATCAGGGAAAACCCCTAGATTGAATTTCCATACATCCCCCGAAACAATTTTTTTATACTCAACCGATTTTTGTCTCATGAACATAAATCACCTTGAAGTATGAAAACAACCATCGTTTTTGTGATAAGCGTATTGGCCTTTTGTATAAGTTCCAATGCACAAATTATCAATCCTAAAGAGACTACTAAGCGAAAGGTAGAAGAGCGCACTAATAACACCACCGATAAAACTATAGATCGGGGACTCGATAAAATTGAATCAGGAATAGAAGGCCTCTTTAAAAAGAAAGATAAGAAACAGAAGGATAAAAAAGCGAAACAATCTAAAGTAGGAGATAATGGCTATAATTCGCCAAGTGGGAATGGAGCTACTCCTGAATCAATGCCTGATTTTTCAGCGTATGAAGATTTTGATTTTATTCCAGGAGAGAAAATTCTATTCTTTGACGATTTTTCTCAAAATGTCGATGGAGTCAAACCAGAGGGTTGGGAAGGATTGGCTGAAATTTCTTCAGCAACCGATAGTCAAACTGGACAAAAGGGACTTTCAGTGATTCATGGAGGTGGGTTTTTTCCAACTGCTTTGAAACCATTACCCGAAGATTTTACGATTGAATTTGATGTAATTCTGCAGCCAGAAGTAGCCAATGGAACTCTAGATCTGCGATTTGTCCAAGCTTCAGAAACGAACCTTGCTGATCCGTGGTTTACAAATGCAACTCAGATCTCATTTAGTGGATCATCTCAAATACCTAAAAAAGGCGCCTGTAGTATTGAGCAGAAGGATTCTCAAGGGAATATCATAGATCGTAATGATGCGGAACGCTATTTTACGCAATGGCACACTGATGAAAATCCAAGAGCTAGGATATCAATATCTAAAAAGGGAGATAAAGCCTCGGTATGGATTAATCAAACAAAAATATGGGATGAGGTATCCCTATTTGATACTACTACTAAATACAAATTGACTTTTCATTTTGGCGATTATTTCATAGAAGATATTTCTTTTATGATGACCAATCTGAAAATAGCTACTAATGCGCCGGAGGTTAAAAATGATATGGGAAAAGGAAAATTTAGTACAGCAAATATTCTTTTTGACACGAATAGTGATGCTATTAAACCTCAATCGTTTTCAATTTTAAAAGATATCGCTCAGACATTGAAAGCGTCTCCTGAAATGCGTATTCAAATCATTGGACATACTGATAGTGATGGTAATGCAGACGATAATTTAGATTTATCAACTCGAAGAGCCTTGGCGGTTAAGAACGTACTTTCTAATGTTTTTGATGTGGATGTTTCCCAATATACTACAGAAGGTAAAGGAGAGAGTGAACCACTAAATAAAAATGCAAATGCCTCTGAAAAAGCCCAAAATAGACGTGTTGAATTTGTAAAAATATAACAATGAAAAGATTTTTTATACTAGTGACCTTACTAGGTTTGATAGCTTGTTCTAAAGATGATGACACATCTCAAATAGAAAAAAGTAAACTGATAGATAGCATTAAATTAGAATCAAGAACTACCAATGGTAGTGAATCGTTTATGCTAACATATGAATATGACAGCAATAAATTGATTTCTAAAATTAATTATATAGAAAATGGTGTGCTAGAGAAGTTTTTTAAGTTAATCTATGAAAACCAAATACCCCAATCAACTGATGGGGGTGCTGTAGGGTTTACTTTTGATGGAACTGTATTGAAAAAGTATGAACTCTACTTTGACGAAAGGACTTGTACCTTTTCTTATGATGTGGCACAGAGAATTTATAGGTCATCATGCGAACATTATTTTACCTTAAATAGTTTTTTAGATATCACTTCTAACGATTATTTAGGTAATATTCTAGAATATAGTTTCGAAGATACGGGTAAGAAGGGGCCATTCTTTAATCTTCCAAACAAAGAGTACATGCCAACCACACTTAATGCTTTGCGGTATACTCAAAAGGGTATGTACTTTCAGTCAATTTATCCTGTAAATGGATATTATGATGATAATGCCAACATGTTCATACCATTTACTAATGTATATGATACTGACGGATTTATTTCATCAAGTACGTTTAGGGATAATAATAGGAGTATTGATTTTAAAATAACCTATGTCTACAAAATGATTTGATCCATGCTATGAAAAGGATTCTTATGCTTTTTCTTGGCTTAAGTAACGTCACTGTATGACCAATGAAATTGAAATTCCAGATGGACTATGCACATTCAATTTGCTATTAGCTAGTCCATGGAGGGAGTTTCCTATTATTCTAGTAAAGAAATTTAATCAAATAAAAATCACTCAAAAAAAATTACAATAATGAAAAAATCACTCTTTTTAATAACATTAGTGTTGACAAGTTTGCTCAATGCACAATCACAATTATGGACAGGAACTTATCAAACTAATTTCGGACCAGTAAAATTGATTTCTGAAAATGGATTAATTTATGGTGATTACGCTAATAATGGAACCATTATAGCATACGAGTATGCAGATAGGTATTATTTTGAATTGCATGGGATTTTTTTTAACGGGAATGCAAGAGGTAAATTTGTATGGAGATTTCCTAACAAAGAGTATTTAAATAACAGTGGATTTACAGGGTACTATGCCTATGATAATACGATTACTTTGGGAAAAATGAAGCAGCAGAGTATCCAATATTATTCTAATTTCCCAAATAAGACTCCAGAAATGGCTTGGACAGGAAGACGAACCAATACCACCAAGCCCGTTGACTTAAAAACCGCTGTTTGGAGTGGTAGATGGAATACTACATTTGGTGCCATTGAATTAAATCAGGTTGGAAGTATCGTTTCTGGTAAATACAAGGATGTGGGCTATATTGAAGGTACCTTCAATAAAGAATCAGGCCTATTAAAAGGAACCTTCACTAATGACGGGAAAATGGGGTACTACGAGTTTAAGTTATCAGGGAATAACTATAGTGGAAGATGGGGTTGGAATCCTTCCATGACCGGAGGAAAATGGGATGGTACTAAATTAGAAAAAGTGAATAGTCAATCGGTGGTTTCCTCGTCAACATCAACGACTTCTAGCGCATTAACCGATTCAGATAATGAAATAGTTACAGATCAAAACTCATCAAAAGCGACGTATAGAATTTATCTAAATTCAATAAATGTACCTACTGAACTTGAAGGAACAATGTCAATATCTAATCCTTTACTACACCTATATGGTTTTGTGGGTGTAAAGGTGTTTAGGGTTACAAATTCTGGAAGAGAAGAAATTAAAAGTTTTGGGCAGAAAAGCCAGTACTTTTTTAATAGGGATGAGGACCATGCTTTTTCAGAAAATAGGGAACGAATATACCTTCCTGAAACACCAGCTAACTATAGGGATTTTTATATTTCTACAACAGATATTGCTAATCCTAATGTAGCCATAGAGGTTGAGTTATGGCATCATTTGAAGGGGAAACGTCCAGGTATTAATGCAGATTACGGGAAGACAAGACAAACCCTTACACTCGCGCAATTGCTGGCAGCTCAAAATGCCAAAGGATATGTTGAAATAGGGGCAAGTTGTGAAGTTGGAATATTACAAAATAGGAACAATTCAACCGCTAGATTTAATGTCAAAAGAATACAATAACGCAACATTCATTTAATATGTCTATAAGAACTTAACTAACTATTAAAATATGAAAGCAACTGCTATTATAATACTTCATCTGTTTTTTTTGTCTTTTTCATGTAGCAATACGGGAGGTGTATCGAAATTGGAACAGGAGACTAATGAAGCAATTGAAAAGGCTATTGGTAAAACCTCTGATGAATTCTATGGAAAGTTAGATCAATTATTGACTCTAGAGATTGCCTCAAAGGTTGCTGGATATAGTGCAGATCAGGCTAAAAAAGAATACAGTAAGTTTCTAAAGGATCCTGCGACCCATAGCGTTTCCTATTTATGGGATAAAGGAAGAATTAAAAAGGTAAATAATCCTATCACCAATAAAGCAATGAATGTTCCTATCGATGATTTTGTGAAAATTTCATGGGTGAGAAATACTACTTTAGATAAGTTTAAGTTTGATTATCATACACCTACTGTTGAGGAAATTGAAAAAGCAAATGAAGCAATGGATGCTAAATTAAATGAAATGGTGGGAGAGGGAAAGGTCACTAAAGATCAAGCTGATTTGTCAAAAGGAATGGCAAATGGTCTTATGGAGGGACAATCGTTTATTCCCGTAACTCACCTCGGAGACCATGCCATGTGGAATACTAAGTATAAGCAATTAAAGGTGTTTTATAGAGGTCTGGAATTTGAGATAACAGTTGAAATAAGTGACTCGGAGTCGCTGAATAAACAGAAATCAATAGAAGTAGCCCAAAGAATTATTAAGGAAAATCTATAAGTTAGGCCGAAATAGTTATGAGAGTATTGGTAAACATATGCCTATTTTTATTTGGCGGATTTACAGTGATGATTGCCCAGTCAAAGGACCTGAATTTTACAGAAGCATGGGTTTGGGAGTATATAGATTCTACCAGCATTAAGCAGGAGATGGTTCTTTATAGAGAACCTAAAACAGGAAGCTGGCTTTTTACTTCTGAAGCTTTTGGGAGTACTTGTGAAATGTGCAATTGGTTACTTTTTATGCCTAATGGCAACTGCTATATCTCTTACTTTGATCCAGCTTTAAATGGGATTGAAAAAATAATAGTCCTTTCCTATGAAACTCCGATTTATAAAGCGATTCCATCTAATTGGGAACCAACCGGATTATCAAAATATTTTGGTGAAGAATCTTTTGGTTTTTCAAAATTTACTGGAAAGTCCTATTGTGTCGATTATATAAAAACAAATGAAAAGTCCATTTTCTTTATAACCGACGTTGAATTCAATGTAGCCCCTTTATATGTATTCAATACCTTAGAATTAGAGGCCAAATTACCTATTGACTTTCCCTTGCATTTGCCAGAAAGTATGTTGGTTTTGAGTGAAAGTACGGAATTACCTGATAAAGAAATATCTTATAAATTCAAATATATTTCTCCTACTGAATATTTTATTCAATTGAAAATGAAATAGCTATAGGTCACCAAAAAAAAATGTCTAATTTTAGAATTCTTAAATCTAAAATTGGTTGAATGAAAATTTTACTAGCTGATGATCATTTTTTGGTATTGGATGGTTTAGAAGTGCTTTTATCAACGTTACCTTTTGTTGAAAGTACGACTAGAGCCTTGGATTATTTTTCACTTAGGGAGCAATTAGAAAAGGAAACTTTTGATCTTCTTTTGCTGGATATTCATTTTGGTAAACACGATGGCCGTGAAATTATCCATGAGATTAAAGAGTTGAATTCTAAGATGAAAATTATTGCATTGACTAGTCATTCAGACTCTGTGACAATTAAATCATCTATAAGTGCTGGATTCGATGGGTATCTATTAAAAATTGATGGGAGAGAAGAGATTGAAAGGGCGTTAAAAGCGGTTTTGAATGATCAAAGGTATATTAGTACTAAAACACAACAGTTTTTTTTTGATTCACAAATAGGCAGAAACAAAATTGAATTGACCGAAAGGGAAAAGGAAATTTTGCAGCTAATTGTACATGAGAAAACAACCAGGGAGATAGCTGATATTCTTAATCTTTCGGAGAAAACTATTGAAACCCATAGAGGAAACATCATGTTAAAACTTGAAGTACACAACATTGCTGGGATGGTAAAAAAAGCAATAATGCAAGGGTTGGTACATCTCTAAGAGGAAGAGTTATGAAAGTAATCATTGCATTTTGTCTGATTTTGTTTTCAACATTACCACTTCAAGGACAGGGGTATCAGGACCTACTTATGGGTACTCACAAAGAATTGGTGTTAAAAGGCCTTACATGTTGGTCAGAAGGGGGCGATAATTGTATAGATTACATTACACAAGCCTATAAAACCGCCAAGAATTCGAAGGTTCATTATATGGGTTGTATTGAGGTGGAATTAGGGAAGTCCTATGCCTATTTAAGTGAGTTTGATTCGGCCCAACATTATCTTGCGTTGGCAGAAAATTCATTAAAAAAAATGGATTATTCAGATGTTCGAGTGAAAGATCTTGATGCTGAAATTCAAAATAGCAAGGCAATGAATTTTTATTACGTGGGTAAAATTGATTCCGCTATTGTGTATCTCAAAAAGAATATTGAAATCATAGATCAAATAGGAAATAAAAAATCTTCGGCCTTTGCAAAAATTAATCTTGGAAGTATTTATAGCTCAATTAGTGATTTCTCCTCATCCGCAAGGTATTATTTGAAGGCATACCAGGAGCTTGCGGATCTTAAAACTCTTGACGATAGACGGGTTGCCGTATTAGCTGGTAATTTAGCCAAGGTATATTATGAACTTGAAAAGCGTGATTCCTCTATTCATTGGGCAAAAAGGGCAATGCAATTAGGAAAACAAACGAATAATGTAACGGCTCAATTTTTTGGAAATTATTTAATGGGGGTTAACCTATCCAGAACTCAAGTAGATTCCTCACTTGTATATTTAGAGCAGGCTTACCATTTTGCTAAACAAAGTGGTAGACCCTCCTATTTGGGGATGTATTATATTATCAAAGGGATTGTCTTAGGTGAAATGAAAAGATATGTAGAGGCAGAAGAAAACCTATTGAATGGTGTTGAACTATTAAAGGAACAGCCGGAAGATGAAGATTATATAAGCGCAATTTACAATTTAGGATTAATAGCAAATAAGAGCGGTAATTATGCGGTTTCATCCCATTATCTTAAAGAATATGTCTTGATTAGTGATTCATTAAATGTGGCAAAAAATCAGGAGCTAATTCATGAGTTTCAAACAAAATATGAAACAAAGCAGAAAGAAAATCGGTTGGCGGCTCAGGAATTAAAAATTCAGAAGCAACAATCAAATCTGTTTCTGGCTATTTTAGGAGGTAGTTTACTAGCATCAATTTTGGGAGGGATTTATCTCTATAATCGAAAGTCTCATTCACTCAAGCTAAAACAATTACAACAAGAAAAAGAGAATGCTATATTGAATGCATTTATACGTGGAGAAGAGCGGGAAAGAAATCGTATTTCTCATGATTTACATGATGGAGTAGCTGCCATGATAGGTGCCGCAAAAATGACCTTGGAATCGATTCCTCATTTATCGGAAGATAAACAAATGGAACAATTATCAAAGGTAAAGTCAATATTGGAAAACACGCATGCCGATGTAAGACATATAGCCCATAACCTTCTTCCAACAGTTCTAGAAAAGGAGGGATTAATAAAGGCTACCGAGCAATTTGCATCGGAAGTAAATGAAACAGGGCTAGTTAGAATATTAGTTAAAGATAAGGGAAGTAATGCGCATGAAATTTCTAGTCAGTTTCAATTAATGCTCTTTAGAATTATTCAGGAATTGGTCAATAATATTATTAAACATTCACAAGCCCAGAACGCAATGATAACATTTGGTCGGAATAAAAAAGGATTGATGATTGAAGTGGTAGATGATGGAATTGGATATAATGGGGATATCAATACAGGAAATCAAGGACTTTATGGCATATCGCAACGATTAAAATCAATTGGAGGAGATTTTAAAATTATAAGTAAGCGTGAAAAAGGAACACAAGCCATGGTTGAGGTGCAAGTACCATAAATATGGTATTTATAAAAAGCTATAAATACCTAGTATTCCTTTGAAGGTAAAAGGTGAATATTTATCATCTTGTCCGCTTTTATAAGGAGTTTGTGACTTGCTCCTGATACATTGGTGATATATACTTTCTTGCCCACTTTATGGTAACGTTCTGTAAGTTTATTTACCGCTTCGATAGCAGACATATCTACAATGCGACTTTCCTTAAAATCGATTATAATTTCTTTAGGATCCTCTGCAATATCAAACTTTTCATTAAACATTTTGATGGATCCGAAAAATAGTGGTCCATATATTTCATAGTGTTTCACACCCTTTTCATCTAAGTGTTTTCTAGCTCTAATTCGTTTTGCACTATCCCATGCAAATACCAGCGCAGCAATGACTACACCTACTAGTACTGCCAATGCTAAATCGTCAAATAATAAGGTTATAAGCATTACAACTCCCATGATTATAATATCGGAGATAGGGTATTTGTTAAGGATCTTTACACTAACCCATTCAAATGTTCCTATAGATACCATGATCATAAGCCCTGTTAGTGCAGCCATAGGTAGCCGTTCTACCAAAGATGCTCCAAACATGATAAACATGAGAAGACCAACAGAGGCTACGATTCCTGAAAGACGAGCACGAGCTCCATTAGAGATATTTATAAGGCTCTGTCCAATCATGGCACAACCTCCCATTCCTGAAAAAAATCCTGATGTAATATTTGCAATTCCCTGGGCTACGGCTTCTTTATTTGTTCTTCCTCTGGTTTCTGTTATTTCATCTATAAGTTCGAGTGTTAACAGACTTTCAATGAGTCCTACACTGGCCACCATAGCTGCGTATGGTAGGATGATAGTGAGAGTTTCCCATGTAAAGGGAATTTCGGGTATATGAAATGGTGGAAAACCTCCTTGAATAGAGGCAATATCTCCCACTGTTTTTGTGTCAATTCCAAAGATAAGCACCAGAGCAAACACTACTAGTATGGCCACCAGGGAAGCCGGAATAGCTTTGGTAATTTTTGGTAGTCCCCAAATAATTAACATAGTAAGTACTACTAATCCTAAAATGATATATAGTGTGCTGCCTGTTAGCCAATTACCAGAGGTGTCCTTAAATTGATCAAGCTGAGCCATGAATATTATTATTGCCAATCCATTTACAAATCCGTAAACTACAGGTAAAGGAACAAGTCTCATTAATTTTCCAAGCCTCAGTGCACCAGCCGATATTTGAATAATTCCAGCAAGAATGACTGTAGCAAAGATGTATTCTACTCCATGGGATTTTACTAATGAAACTATTACAATGGCTACAGCTCCTGTGGCTCCTGAAATCATTCCCGGTCTTCCACCTAAAACAGAAGTTACCAGCCCCATGACAAAAGCAGCATAGAGACCCACCAGTGGGGATAATCCTGCTATTAAAGCAAAGGCAACAGCTTCAGGTACCAAAGCAATGGCTACGGTTAATCCTGATAGTATTTCGGTTTTGTAATTTACTTTTTGAGAAAAATCAAATAATCGGATGTATTGTTTCATAGTAATAAGTAGCAAGAGCTGCTGATTTTGAGGGTGCAAAACTAAAGAACATAATCATGGCGGACAACTTTAACAAAAGTTTATTTCATGAAATACGATCCAAACCAACGCACATTAGCCACTACTTTTAAAATGATGTATAGTATGTTTTTAGAAAATTAAAGTGCTAAAAATAAATGGGTTATGATATATTAAGCTCGACGTTTGGAATTTATTTGATATAATGACAACTCTTCCCCATTAAAGTTTACTTGAATAGACATAGACTTTTAGCCTCTATAATAGATACATCCTATGGTGAATACCATTCATTAGTTAATATTCTACTTATTTTTGCTGTATGGATTCGCTTACTCAAATTGTTTTAGGAGCTGCCGTTGGGGAGGTAGCTTTGGGGAAAAAGGTTGGAAATAAGGCCATGTTGTATGGGGCAATAGCTGGAACTATCCCAGACCTTGATGTCTATATTGGGAAACTATTTGATACTGTTACTGCATTAGAAGTACATCGTGGATTTACACATTCTATAGTTTTTGCCCTAATTTTTGGAGGTTTGTTTGGATGGCTTATTTCATTATATGAAAAACAGGCCAGCTGTTGGCAATGGTCAAAACTTATGTTTCTTGGTTTTTTAACACATGCACTTCTTGACGTTCACACCACATGGGGAACACAACTATTCTGGCCATTTGATGTGAGATTGGCCTTTAAGAGCATTTTTGTGATTGATCCACTTTACACTTTGCCATTTATGATATTTCTGATCATGGCTATGCTCAAACCCAAAGGATCCGATAAGAGGAGGAAATATAATGCATTGGGACTCATTGTAAGTAGTTCCTACTTAGTGGTGACATTAGTAATAAAATTAGGAGCCTATTTAGCATTTACCCATGCTTTAGATGCACAACGGATTGCTTATATAGATATTGATACCAAACCTACAGCATTTAATACCATGCTTTGGTCAGCCAATGTGGATACGGAAGATGCGTATTATATAGGGTATTACTCATTTCTGGACACGCAACCTATTACATTTTATAGATATCCTAAAAATCACGAATTGTTGGAATCTTATAAAGACGATAGGTCAGTTAATAGGCTTATTGCTATTACCCAAGGCTGGTACACCGTATCTAAAGTTGAGGAAACCCTTTTTATAAATGATTTACGCTTTGGGTTACTTAGTGTAACGCCAGGTTTTCAACAATTTGCCTTTAGCTATAAGTTGCTAGATGTCGGGGGTAGTGTTCAAATAGAAGAGGTGCCAAAAAGCAGAGAAGATGCTCAAAGACTATTTAAAGCACTTTGGCAAAGGATTCAAGGAAATTAGTGCAGGATAGTTTGGATTATTCATCACCACTTTAGTGCTGGGCATCATTTATATTCTGTCTGCAATCTAAATGTTAAAGAATTAAAGAGATTTCTTGATTTCATAAGATCGGAATGGTTGGTTATCGGACTTAACTCAAAACCAAACCAAACCATGTACCATCCTACGACAGTTCTTTCTTAGGATCTTTATAGAATAAGTAAATCCAAATGGATCTAGATAGTCTGAAATTTAGTGTACTGGTTGCTATTGCAATAAGTACTATTAATATAAAAACATGTAGTGGGGACATATCTAGTAGGACCCAAAACAGCACAAAACTAGCAATCATTACAGCGGAAGTAAGCGAATAGCTTACATACATTGCCCCAAAGAAAAAACCGGTTTCTTTTTCAAACTTGTAATTGCAATTTGGGCATCTTTCATTCATTTTAGGAACTTTGAAAGCAGGTAGTTTTCCATTACTTTTAAAGATATTACCTTTTTTACATTCCGGACATTTGCAATTTAAAGCGTTCATTACTTTGCTCATAGAGGTATTTTTTATGGTGCGTAAAATTAATAGAAGAGGCGTGATTTAAAGTTATATTATGTACGCCATTATTTGTACTTTTAGGACATTTATGATAAAGATACCCATTTTACATATAAGTCAATTTAAGGAGTCAACATCGCTCAGTGAGGTGTATGTGAATACCGTTACGGATCATATTCAACTAGATAATCCTCTAATTGCAAAACCACATAGTCATAATTTTTATTTATGTGTAATGTTCACCCAAGGGAGTGGAGTCCATGAAATCGATTTCAACTCCTATGAAATTAAACCAGGGACTGTTTTTTTTCTAAGACCGGGTCAAACTCATTTTTGGAAATTTGATACCTCTCCGAAAGGTTATATTTTCTTTCATTCACAAGAGTTTTACGAGATACAGTTTTTAGAACACCGCATTCATTCTTTTCCCTTCTTTTACACCTACCAGAATCCTCCGGTACTAAGGATAAATAGTAAAGTTATGGGACGGCTTAACCAAATGTTTGAAGAGGCCTATACAGAATATAACCAAACTGCTGTAATGAGAGAATTAAAGCTCACCAGTATTATAACAGGAATCTACATTGAATTCACCCGTTTGTATTCTAGTAGTGAACCTTTAGAAAATTTCCACTCTTCTCATTATTCAAAAATATTGGCCAATTTAGATCGTTTAATTGATACTCATTTTTACAGAGAAAAGCTGCCTAAATTTTATGCAGGGGAGTTAAATATTACGGCAAAACACCTCAATAGGGTTGTGAAAAGTACCATCAATAAAACTACAGGACAATTAATTTCGGATCGAATAGTATTGGAGTCTAAACGACTAATTGTACATAAAAATGTAAATATGGCTGAAATAGCTGATTCTCTGGGTTTTTCAGATTACGCATATTTTTCTAGGTTTTTTAAATCAAAAACAGGAATTACTCCTATGGAGTTTCGAAAAAACTATATGTGATTTGAGAAATGTGCTAGGCTATACAATAAGCACACAAAAGCCAATGGCTCTAATTCTTGTCGTATGTGTTTTAATGCCTTCGTTAGATGATTTTCTACCGTACGTGTTGAGATATTCATCTCTTTTGAAATTTCTTGAATACTTAAATTTTCGAAGCGACTCATTTTGAATACTAATTGACACTTCTTTGGTAAAGATTCTACAATTTCATCAATTAAGGCTTTTAAATCATTCACAGCTATTAAATCTTCAGTAGGGTTTTCATAGTTGATTAATAGATAATTAGCTAAATTAGTGGCATACTCTTTTCTTACTTTTTCTGATCTGATATGATTTAATATCTGATATTTGGCCGCTGTAAATAAATATGATTTTAATGAGGTTGTTATTTCTAAAGAGGAACGTTTATTCCAAAGAGATAGAAAAACTTCTTGAACAATTTCTTCACTTATAAATAGATCATTTATTCTACTGTTACAATAGTGGAAAATCCCATTACCCAATTCATTATAGATAATTTCAAATGCTCGATCATCATTGTGTTTTAATCGGGTAAGAAGTGATTTTTCATCGATCATAAATCTCAAATATTAACTTTAAGTAAGTAGAAAGTTATGAGCAAGTTATGTAAAAAAAATAATAATGTGGCTTTAGTGCATCTCGTGGAATTAAAAAAACTACCTTTTTTTAGGCGCTGAAGCCCCACTAATAAAGGGATTGCATTTTTTTTAAAAATATTGTTATATAAAAAAATTAGGAAAAAATGTGTGTTATTGTTGAATTAAGTTACTTATTAGTATAGAACTGATAAAATGAGCAGTGAATATGTCAAAGTTTGAGGATTTAATTGAGAAATACCAGAAGGGTCTTTTAGACGAAAGGCAAAGCAAATTGCTTGATGCTTGGTTTGATAATTTAAGTGAGATCGACAATGAAGTAAAATGGCCAGAATCACGAAAAGAACATGTCAAACTTCAGTTGTTGGCTAAAATAAATAACGACAATCCTAAGAAAAGAATATATCCAATGTATTCTAGGAAATGGGTTTCTATGGCGGCATCTATAGCTGCACTGATTGTTTCTGTGTTTTTTGTTTGGAACTATACAGCCGCCATTAAATCAAAAAGTGTTATTGAAATGCACAAAATATCCTCTGCTAATATTTCAAAAGTAATTCTGCCAGATGGCAGTATTGTATGGTTAAAGGCATATAGTAAGCTTTCATATCCCGAACAGTTTTCGGATACGAATAGAGAAGTAAAATTGGAAGGTGAAGCTTTGTTTGAAGTGGCTGAAAACCCTAAAAAACCCTTTGTTATAACTTGTGGAGAGTTAAAAACAACTGTCTTAGGAACGAGTTTTAATATTAGGGCTAATAGGAAGGATATAGAAGTAAATGTACTGACCGGAAAAGTGGCACTATCTTCTGAGTATTCAGATTCCAATATGATTTTATTACCTAATGAAATGGGGGTGTTTGATAAAGGAGATCAAAAAATTACTAAAAAAAGGAGTCCTGAGCAGACTATTCAGTCCATTAAAGCAGGAACAAGATATACGATGCAATTCGAAGATGTTCCCATGGAATTGGTAGCTAAAGAGATGGAAAGAAAGTACAATGTTGGAATTGCATTCAAAAACAAAAAAATTAACAATTGCCTAATCACTGCAGATTTTTCGGGACAAACTCTTGATATGACCCTTCATATGATAGGTCAAGTACTTGGAGTGTCGTACACGATTGATGAAAATTTGGTGCTAATTGAAGGTAATGGATGTGAGTAAAAACTAAACTTAATTAAATATGCTAACGACTATTAATGACCCACCTCCTGAATTAGAAGAACAGGAGTGCTAGGAACACTCCTGTTTTTTTTTCATCCCCTTACTATGGAAATGTGAAAGGGGAAAGTCAAATTCTGAATTAGAAAATAACCTTGTAAAATTATGAAAAAAAACCTTTCGCTTTATCGAATTCGCGATATAGCAATTCGAAAGCATTTTAACCAACCACCACGAATATTATTATTTTATTTTCTTCTTTTTACGAATCTATTAATGTCTCAAGATCTTTTAAAGAGAGAAATTACAATAAATCTTCAAAATGTCACATTGAAAGCGGCCCTTAATGAGATTGAAAAAAAAGGGAAAGTTAGCTTTGTATACAGTAGAAGTCAACTTCCATTAAATCAAGAAATTTCAATCGATGTTACTGGGGAATCCTTAGAACGAACACTTAATAGTTTTCTTACTCCTCTTCATATTAAATATGAAGTTCAGGAGTCAAACAAACATATTGTACTAACCCAACAAAAAAATGTGAACTCTACAAATTCATTAAGGGAGTCTAACGTAGGAGTAGCCATTGGTAGTGATCAACATTTGAATACAATAACAGGTAAGGTAATTGATAAAAGTGGAAAACCTATTCTCGGAGTTACTGTACTGGTTAAAGGTACAAATGTTGGAACTACCACAGATGTTGATGGCTTATATGTTGTAAAAGCATATGATAATCAGATACTTGAATTTAGGTTGATAGGATTTGCTACAAAAGAACTGGCAGTGAGTGGACAATTATCACTAAATGTAGTTCTTGAGGAAGATGTGATTTCTTTGGATGAGGTTGTGGTAAGTACTGGTTACCAAAAAATTCCTAAGGAAAGAGCAACAGGATCCTTTGTAATTGCGAATGAAGAGAGACTTAATACCCAAGTTGGGGTTATTAGTATTAGAGAGAAAATTCAAGGGTTGCTTCCTGGCGTATTAGTTCAAGGAAATAGTATTGTAATTAGAGGACAGTCAACTATAAATGCCAATACACAACCAGCTATAATTGTTGACGGGTTTCCAACTTCACTTTCATTAGATGATATAAATCCAAATGATATTGAGAGTATTACGGTTCTTCGGGATGCAGCTGCTGCTTCTATATGGGGAGTTAGAGCTTCTAATGGTGTTATAGTAATTACAACGAAAAGAGGGGATGAATCGAGCAAACCAAAATTTGCCTACACCACCTCTTTGAGGATTACTGAGATGCCAGAAATAGGCGCCTTACAACTTGCTAATTCTAGTCAATATATCGATGCTGAATTAGAATCCTTAGATAGGGGATGGTTTAATTTATCGTTGCCAAACGGAAATATTGGGTATTCAAGAGTGTATGAGATATATAAGAACAGACATGATGGCATCATATCAAATGAAGAAGCAGCGCAGCAATTTAACATACTTCGCTCCAATAATAGTTATGGTCAAACAGATTTGTTTTTTAGAAATAGTATGTCTCAACAACATGATTTAAGTGTTTCAGGAGCAACTAAAACAAATAACTACTATGTGTCCTTAAACTTTCAAGAGAATAAGTTCCAAAGTATAGGGAACAATGACTCCCGAATTAAATTAAGTATCAAAAATACCTATCAGATTCATCCTAAGATTGCCATTAGTACAAATGTCAATATTTCACAGATACAGTCTGATAATAACGGTGTTGGTGTGTATAGTTTTGTGCGACAAAAGCCATATGAACTATTTGTGGATGCAAATGGAGATTATGTACCTGTGTATGACGGTATGCGTTCTCAACAACGAGTTTCCGATTTGATGGCAATGGGCTTTTATGATTGGAACAATAATTTGAAAAGAGATTTGGATAACAGTGATAACTCCACTATAAATTTTGCTCCGAAAATAATTACAGGTCTATCCATTGATTTATTAGATGGCCTTAAATACAGCGGTAGTTTTATGTATGAATCTAGACGCTATAGAAATGAAGCATTTTTTAATGAAGAGATGTACAAGACAAGAGATCTAGTTAATAGATTTACTAGGATAACAGGATCTGGTTTAGATTCACAACTACCTAGAGGACCTATTTTTGAGTATAATAACTATAATCTTGAATCACTTACCTTAAGAAATCAATTAACATATTCTAAAAATTTAAATGAAGATAAGCACAGAATTGATGCTGCTTTAGGGACTGAGATTTCAAAGGTTAAAAGCAAACAAGAGAAGGGCCGTTATTTTAATTATGATAAAAAATTATTAACCTATAGTGCCATTGATGAAAAGACCTTAGGAGAAGGAGTTACAGGTTGGAATGGTTCAGTTCAATACCTGCCACCGATTTGGAGACCTATTTTTGAAGAAGAAAATAGATATTTCTCTTATTATTTTAATGGAGCCTATACCTATGACAATCGATTTACAGCTTCTGTAAGTGGAAGAATAGATAAATCCAATCTATTTGGGGCTTCCGCTAATGATCGTATCACCCCTTTGTATAGTATTGGTGGTTCTTGGAATATTAGTAATGAAAGATTTTTTAACTCAAAGGTTATTAATTCTCTTAAGGTTAGAGCTACTACGGGTGAAAATGGAAACGTAGATAAAAGTACAAGTAAAGTCTTGGTAGCTATACCTATGGTCAATTCGTATTCCACAGGCGAAGAATACTTAACTATTGAATATCCAGAAAATAAGGAATTAAAATGGGAAACCACTCGGACCCATAATTTTGGACTTGATATGGGGATGTTGAATAATCGAATTTCATTAAGTCTTGATTATTACATTCGAAATAGTTATGATTTACTTGCATTTTCAGAAGCAGACCCTTCTTTAGGTTTTTCCAAGGTGTATAGAAATACTGCTAGTGTCGAAAATAAAGGCTTCGATTTGGCTGTAAGAACCCTACTATTTGATAATGACTTTGGATGGAACGTTGATTTTAATATTTCCCATAATAAGAATAAAGTTACCAAAGTCTATATGCCTAGTCCTACAGTTGATAATTACCTTACCGGTGGTTACACTCGACAGATAGAGGGCTACCCTATTGATTATGTATATAATTATAGATGGGCTGGATTGTCTACAGATGGTCATCCTCAGATATATGATAATCAAGGGAATGTTTATGCATCTAGTGATCCAGATGTGACCCCTGAAATTGACTGGTTAACATATGCGGGAAGCACTTCTCCAAAGTTCTATGGGTCTTTAATAAACAACTTGAGGTATAAAAGATTAAAATTAAATACTGTATTTACTTATAAGTTTGGGCATGTAATGCGTCTACCAACAGTGTATGTTCGTGGAAATGGACATGTCCTTGCGGAAGTAGATCAAAGATGGAGACAACCTGGGGATGAGAATCATACTGATATTCCAAGAATGTATGATGTACTCAACGAACCTTACTTAAGATCCCAATTTGCAAATGCAAATGATAACAGAACTAAAGATGCTTCATTCGTTAGGTTTAGTAGTTTAAGTCTAGTATATGATTTTGCCAATGGAATATTAGGAAAGGATATCAAAATGCTTCAATTGCAGGCTCAAGCAACTAATATAGCTCTTTGGACTAAGAATGATAGAGGAATTGACCCGGAGGCCATTGATCTGAGATATGGACATCTTAGTCTTCCTAATCCTTCTGTGTATACTCTAGGATTAAGAGTTGAATTTTAATTATTGGGATAGCTATACTTAAAACAGAAAATTATGAAAAAAATATTTTTATTATTAATTGTTATAGCCTTCTATGGATGTAATGATTACTTAGATATAGAAGAAAAAGGTAAGGTTATACCAGAGTCTGTGGAGGATTTAAATCTTTTAATGGCGGACTATACCAAGTTTATTCGTAGTACTGTCAATGTATTCTTTACAAATGATGAGATAAAATTGTATGAAGATGAGGTAAGTAGGATTTTTTGGGGACCTGAACCTTTAGTAAACGGGTATCGATGGAAAGATTTTATATACGATAATCCTGATATGAATGACGCTGATTGGAATAATTTTTATGCTCAGATTTATATAAGTAATGTTGTTCTAGATAAAATAGAGGAAGCCTCTGGTACAAATGAGGATTTGCGAAAAATGACTAAAGGGGAGGCGTTAGCTCAACGTGCATATGCTTATTTTATGTTAGTCAATATTTATGGAAAGCATTATAATTCAGCTACTAGTTTAACTGATTTAGGGGTACCTCTCTATTTGGATTCTGATATTAATAAGTTGAAAGGAAGGGCAACTGTAGAAGAAGTGTATAATCAAATTGAAAGCGATTTACTAGAGGCACTTCCGTTATTACCAGAAACTCAAGAGTTCCCTTATCATCCTTCTCAGGGGGCAGTCCATGGCCTATTAGCAAAGTTGTATTTATATAAGGGAGCATGGGAGGAATCTCTATATCATGTAGAAGAGGCCTTGTCTATAAATTCATTCTTGTATGATTATAATGATTATGATTTTATACCGGGAGCGCCCAAATTTGCAGGATTATTAGGCTTTCCTAGACAAACCTTTGAACATAAGGAAACCTTATGGACCAAAAAAGCGGATCATCCATTTGTATATGGGGTTGCTGTCTATATGAGTGATGAACATCTTAGCTTGTATGAACCAGGAGATAGAAGACTTTATTTTACCAATATAGATGCTTATTTTTTTGGTCCAAATCAACATGGCCCTGTTATTTTTTCAAAAGAGAATTATTACAAGGCAGGAGTGCATACACCGGAATTGTATTTGATTAGAGCAGAATGTAATTCTCGTTTAAACCAGCCTGAATTAGCTATTGCAGATTTGAATACTTTAAGAGGAAAAAGATTTAATTCCGATGCTTTTGTACCGTATGAAGATGTAATGACAGGTGAACAGACTTTAGACTTAGTTCTAAAAGAAAGAAGGGTAGAACTTTTTCTTGAACCATGGCGTTGGTTTGACTTGAAGCGGTTAAATCTAGAGCCGAATAGGCAAGTAACATTGAGTAGAACCTTTAATGGGGAAACCTATGAACTTACCCCTACAAGCAATAATTACATATTTGCGATACCAAAAAGAGTAATCAATCTTAACCCTCTTGTAGAGCAGAATCCTAGAAACTAAATAAGGGAAAAATTAATAGTTAACTCCGTTGACAGGGATAACTATATCTATTAATGAAATATTAAAAATATATTTATGGAAAACGTTGTAGAGTGTATAAACCTCACTCACTACTATGGAAAAAAAATGGTATACGAAGACCTTAATTTTAAGATTAAGCGTGGCAGCATACTAGGTCTACTAGGGAAAAATGGAGCTGGTAAAACAACTACTATTAACATTATTAATGGGTTTCTAACACCCAAAAGCGGTAAGTGTATAATTCTAGGAGAAGATTCTAGGTATCTTTCTTCTCACACAAAATCTAAAATAGGGTATTTGATTGAAGGCCATGTTCAATATGCATTTATGAACATCTATCAAATAGAGAAATTCTACTCTGGATTTTTTCCGAATTGGAAGCGAGAAGCCTATTTTGACTTAATGGCCAAATTGAAAGTAACTCCAAAGCAGAAGATATCTACCATGTCTTGTGGTCAAAGATCTCAAGTGGCTTTAGGGCTAATTTTGGCGCAGGATCCAGAACTTCTGGTGTTAGATGATTTTACCTTAGGGTTGGATCCGGGGTATAGGAGGTTGTTTATAGATTATTTGCGAGATTATGCCAAAGCTACTAATAAAACCATATTTACCACATCACATATCATTCAGGATATGGAAAGGTTAATTGATGACTGTATGATTATGGATTATAACAGAGTATTGGCCTATATGCCGGTAAAGAAATTTTTGAATGATTTTAAAGAATACACCATAGAGCTTGAGAATCCTGATTTAGAAATTAAAGTGGAAGGGCCCATAGTAAATCTTGAAAGAGTAAACAACAAATTGGAGATTTACACCTATTCAAGTCCTGAAGAAATCAAAAGTTATCTTGATTCAAATGGGATAAGACATAATGATTTTCAGGAGGTTGAGATGTCTTTGGAAGACGCGTTTATAGGTTTAACAGGAAAATACTAAAATCAATGATTAAATCAATTATTTATAAGGAATGGATAAAAATTAAAAAGGTATCCTTGTTTTTGGCCCTAATTGGGATTTTAATAATTATCGGAATTTATTCTAATGTACGGCATGAACTTATAATCAAGGATGCTGAGACCTATTGGAATAATATTTTACAACAGAGAGCTATATATTTTACAGTTCTTAAGTTTATACCCCTACTTATTGGGTTGCTCATTTCGGTGGCTCAGTTTGTGCCAGAAATTGTAGAAAAGCGAATAAAACTCACCCTACATCTACCTACTAACGAAGAGACTATAGTGTTAAAAATGGTACTTTTTGGATTGTTTTGTATATGTATGATATTTCTGATTCAGTTAGGACTATTCGCAGGTATGGGGCTTTATTTTTTTCCGTATGAAATTGTAAAGATGGCACTACTGACAATTGCACCATGGTTTTTAGCTGGAATTTCAGCCTATTTACTAGTGTCATTTATAGTGTTAGAGCCTCTATGGAAGCAACGAATATTTTATATGTTGTTTGGTGCCGTTTTTATTAGTGTGTTCTTCAAAGGGAATTTTCCGGGGGCAAATGAATTCATGCTTTGGCCATTTGTTATTATGATTGCTTGTATAAGCATCGCAACGTTATTTTCAATTTATAGATTTAGAAAAGGAGAAATGTAATTATGTTACCAAAATTAAGCAGATATTTACTCGTATTTGTAGCCATATTTGTTATGAGCTACATACTTCCAAGCATATACAAAACGTTTTTTGATGTGCGTATTAATACACCCAATGTTGCATATAGTGTAGTTAATGAGAAGTTTTATTTAACGCGTTATGAGAATGGTCAAACGCAATTTATTGATGAACAAGGTACTTCGTATTCCAGAGAGGAGTACATGGATGAATTACCAATAAATAACTTTTACTATCATTTGGGTAAAGGAACATTCCCAGATTCATTAGCAGGGATTAGGTTAGATCCCAATCAGTTACGCAGAGAATCTTTTTACCAAGGAAACGGTTCTTTTGAATTCTCGATGCCTGAATATGGACTTTACCCTATGTTTGAGTCAGCTTCTGACTTTGGGATAGCCTTACCGAAGGATGTCTTTAGAATTAATGATCAAATTGAGTTTTTAGTTGCAAAGACTAATGAGGTAGATGTGCAAAAATCAAAGGTATTTACAGATGCCATGTTGGAAGCAGGTTTTACCTTTCCAAGTGTGGCCATTGGCGGGATACCTTCCTTTATGAAAAGTAGAGATGATGGTTGGTTCATTCAAGATAAAAACCTCCAACTTTTTCACCTTAAGATGGTAAAAGGTGAACCTTTTGTAAAAAAGATTGCAATGCCTGCTGGTTTTGAAATTAAAAAGATTGTATGTAATGACCATCAGTCAGGTGAATTTTACGCTACTATTTTTGACAATAAAGGGGGTATTTATCTCTTGATGACAAAAGATTATTCATTGCAAAAATTACCAATTGATAAGTACAATCCTAAAAAGCATTCGATGGTAATGAGTGGTAATTTATTCAATAAAACTGCTGTATTCATTGGAGAAGAGAGTGTAGATGCTTTTGTAGTGGACAGAGATTTTAACCTTGTGGACACTTATAAGGAGCAATTGCCGAAAAAATCTGAAATGACTTATGGTAAAGTTAAAGATGTTTTATTTCCGTTTGTAACAAGTTTTGACTCACCAAGTTCATTATTTATTGGGATTTATAGCAGTATGGCCACTACGTTTTATTGGATGATTATTAGTTTGATTTTGACAATTATTACTCTTGTAATGTTGCTTAGACAAAATAAATCAATTAAAAATAACCTACTGGATTTACTACTTGTGCTTGGGACAGGAATATTCGGATTTATTGCTGTTCATATGTTCCCTAATAAGGAATACTAAAAAAGTCTAATTATATAGGCCCGAAAGGGCCTATTTATTCATTTTCTATATGTATTTAATAGTACCCAAGTATCGTATATTATTGGGAGTGCTTTTAATTGTATGTCAATTACATGCACAATCCAATTTAAAAACAAAATTGTTGGACCCTGAAGTTAGACATGGGGTTCTAGAAAATGGTATGGAGTATTTTATAAAGAAAAATCCCCAACCTAAGAAAAGGGCTAGCTTTTATCTGGTGCAAAAGGTAGGAGCCATCCTAGAGGAAGATCATCAGAATGGATTAGCCCATATGTTAGAACATTTAGCGTTCAATGGTTCTCAAAATTTTCCAAACAAAGAAATGCAAGGTTTTTTAGAACGTCATGGAGCTGAGTTTGGTAAAAGTATGAACGCTTATACTGCTTTAGATGAAACTGTGTATAATATAAGTAATGTTCCTATAAGTGAAAAAGTATTGGATTCATGTGTTTTAATTTTACATGATTGGTCTGGCAAATTGACACTTTCTCCTGAGGAAATTGATGCGGAAAGAAATGTTGTTCAAGAGGAATGGAGAACTAGAAATAATGCGAATTTTCGTATGGATAAAATAGTGTCTAATCTCCGATATAATAATTCCAAGTTTGCTCGTCGTGATGTAATAGGCGATATGAATATAATTATAAACTTTGAGCATGAATCCTTATTAGATTTCTATCGAAAATGGTATAGACCTAATTTACAAGCAATTGTTATTGTAGGGGATTTTAATGTAGATGAAATGGAGCAAAGGGTGAGGAAGATTGCCTCTTCTTTGGAGAATCCGAAACAGAGCCCAGAAAGGACTGTGTACACCATAGAAGATAATAAAGAATTGCTCTACGGGGTAGCAACTGATATAGAAGCTAAGAATGTGAGCTTTGAATATGCCATGAAGCATCCTGCGACTTCAAATGCTGAAAAAAATGAGGGTTATGTTTTTCAGCAAATGAAGATGAATATAATTCAGCAGCTTCTAGCTAGAAGATTTAAAGAAGAATTACAAATTCAAGGGACCACTTTTACTCAGGCTCAAGCTGGATACTATCCTTTTTTGGGAGGTAAAGATATTTTTGTAGTAGCTGGGGTATTGAAGGAGCAGGGGATGCATGATGGAATAAAGGATGTAATAGCTGTAGTTGAAAAGGCAAAGCAAACTGGTTTCACTCCAAATGAATTAAATCTAGTGATGATTAACTTCCTGAAGGGATATGAGTATCGTAACTCAATCAAAGAAGATATTAATAATGACAGTCATGCTGAGGGTTTAATAGCCTCCTTTTTAAGTAATGAGCCTTATTTGGATACAGCACGCATGCTTGAACTAGCTGAAAAATTTGCTAGTACCATATCTTTAGATGAAATAAATAAAGGATTGAATTCCTGGTTTAATCATGAAAATGCATGGTTCACAATAAAAGGTCCTAAGAAGGAATCTATTACGTATCCGACTGAAAAGGAAGTTTCAACGATTATTGCTACCGTTAGATCACAAACCTATGAAGTATCTAAAGAAGATACTTCAGCAAAGACTTTATTGTCTGAAGTTCCAAAAAGCGGAGAAATACTAGCCATAAATTCCTTTGAAGGATTTGATAAGGCCAAATCAATTAAACTTTCAAATGGGGCTACTGTTTGGATGTTTCCTACAGAAAACTCACAAAATGATGTTCACTATTCTGCAATAAGTAAAGGAGGTATTTCACTTTTAGAAGAACAGGAAATTCCGTCAGCGAAATATTTGGTTTCAACAGTTTTGCAATCTGGATTAGGTATACACAAGCAAAATCAATTACTAGACATATTAGCCGGTAAGGCGTTACAAATCCAACCTGAACTAGGGAATTATACCGAAGGATTCGCAGGAGGAAGTTCACAACAGGATTTAGAAACCTTATTACAGCTTCAGTATTTATATTTTACCGAACCTAGATTTGACCAAGAATCTTTTGATGTGTTCAAGGAAAGAATAGTATCTAGATTGCAAAGTCAGGAAGGGAACCCTGGAGTTGTATTTAATGATAGCTTAAGTAGCGTGATGAGTAACTACAGTAAAAGAAGGCCTTTGAATTCAAAGGAATTATTGGAAACTCAAGTGAAATTGGAAGATATTGAATCGATTTACAAAGAAAGATTTGGAAATATTTCAGATTTTACATTCATATTTGTGGGTTCTGTAAATGATTCTTTATTGTTACCATTAGTTAGAAAATACATTGGTAGTATAGAGGGTAATTCTACAAAAGAGCAATGGAAAAATGATATGGTTGCGCCTCCTTCGAAAAATATCAAAAAGCATTTCGAGTACCCAATGTCTGTAAGTAAGCATACCAATGCCGTAATATATTACAATCGCACCTATACTTATACGGCTGAAAATAATATTTATCTTGATATGTTTCGTGCCATTTTAGACCGTCGTTTGTTTGAAAGTATGAGAGAAAGGGCTGGTGGTACCTATGGGGTACGTGTGGATGTTAATTATAATTCTATTCCTAATTCAAGTGCAGGATTTTCTATGTTATTCGATTCAGATCCAGATAAAGGAGATTTATTACACCAAATCATTAATCAAGAAGTTTCATCTCTTGTGGAATTGGGAGTCACTGAAGAAGAATTTAATAATGCAATGGAGCTTCTACGTAATGATAGAGAACAGAATATGAAGAAAAATTCCTATTGGTTGGGTGCTATAAAAGAGTACGCATTAATTGGAATGAATCGACTGTTAAAAACAAATTTTGAAGAAGTGTTAAAGAATGTTGATGCCGTTAAACTTAATACTTTCATAAGAGAATTTGTTAGTGACACTAATACCTATGAGGTAATAATGAAACCTAAGGAATAAATTTGTTGAATTAGTTGTAAAAGGGGCTTTCTCATATGGAAAGTCCCTTTTCTTTTTTGCTAACTTTATGTTAGTTATTTAAACTTGAAATTGTAATTTCTGGAATTTGATAAGAAGATTTAATCGGTTTATTATTTTAAATACCTTGTCACTCCAAGTGATTATTTATGCGTCCTATGTATAGAAAACCACCTTAAAAAAAATATATGAAAACTAAAAAATCAATAGTATCTGTTTTGTTCCTGTTAATTACCCAATTGTTTTTTGGACAGGGAATTGATTTTAAGAATATTCCTTTTGAAGATGCCTTAGCACTAGCTAAGACTAATGATAAACTTATATTTATTGACTTTCATACCGAGTGGTGTGGACCATGTAAAAAGCTAGCCAAAGGCCCATTTAAAGAACAAAAGAATGGTGAATTCTATAATAAAAACTTTATTAACCTTAAACTAGATGCGGAAAAAGAAGGGAAAGATGCTGCCCAAAGATATCAGGTAAATGCCTTTCCTACGTTGATGTTCGTTAATGGGGATGGTGAAATAGTTCACAAAGGAGTAGGGGTAGAAAATGGATATGATATGATTGGATTTGGAAAGGAGGCTTTAAATGCTTCTAATTCCAAATATAGCTGGGCGAAATTACAGGAAATGTTTCCGCAAAGACTTGATGACCAAGAGTTCCTAAAGCTTTACTATGTAAAAATGGAAGAATTTGGAGTTGACCCAGCTGAAGGCATTGATGCTTGGTTGAAAGTTCAAACTGAATTTGATGAATCTAGTAGAGAAATGATGGAATTTCTGTTAAGTAAACAATATTCAATCTTTGCTGGGACTAAAGCGGAAGCTATATTTAATAGTAATTATGATCATTTTGTGAGCCTGGCAACAGAACGTCAAAAAACAAGCCTATCTCGTTTAAAAAGTTCAATGATTTTAAAATCAATTAATGCAGCCAGAAAGAAGCAAGATCCTAAGCTAATGCGAGTTGTAATAGACAGATTGATTGAAAACAGTGATTTAAAAACTCCATCTGGGGATAATGTACACACGTTACAAATGGATTATTATAGATACTCACAAGATTATACTGCATTTAAACGATTAGCTGAGCGCTATGTGGATAGTTTAATGAGACTTCATCCAATTTCCGAAATAAGAGAAAAGGATGTCTTATATTATACTAATTATTCTAAAAATAAAGAGTTTGGGATGAATAAAACTACCGATATAATGCTTACAAAGTATAAGGAAGGCAAAATAGCCAATGAATTGGTAGATGGTATAATTGAAACAGCCACTTATTATTTTGAATACTTAGCTGACAAGAAGGAGGCTAAAACTTTAAATAAATGGATTGAGTTTTGTGATAAGTTAATTCCTGAAAAATATTTGGTTGACAATTTAAAAGCGGACATTCTGTATCGTGATGGAAAGATCAAAAAAGCAATAGCCCTTAAGACTAGAGCAGTTGACAATATGCCTTTTACTGTAAAAAAGAAGGTTAATTATCAGCATGAACTTGAAGTAATGAAGCAAAGTCAAAGGAAAACCAATTAGTTTTAAATCCAGATAAGTAGGGTTATAGTCTTTGGTTTAAAGGCTCATTTAATATTATTTTGTTAGTTATATTTTTTCGCTCTTCTATAGTGTAAGGTAGGTTAACGCCCTAAGCTATAGAAGAGCGTTTTTTGTATAAAGTGTTAATATCCTAAAAATGTTGAGTTGATTTTTACTCCACTGTGATATAATGCATGGTCTTTACCCTTTTTTGTAAGAAACTTGCCAATTCGCATTCATATTCGATTTAACTTTGCTAAACTTGCACTACTATTATATCAATTTCTTAATCATTTAGAAACCTAAAGGTGATTTTCGGTCATCTAATTGAAATTCTAAGTATACCAAGTCAAGTGAGATAGTATTGTGTTCCTATGAAAATAGCTGGCAAAGTCATTTTATACAATAGTAAAGAGTTCAATGAAATATTTGACCGTCTGTTTGTGCATATGTTTATGCTTGCATCACGTATTTTAAAAAATGATGAACGCGGGAAGGATATTGCTCAGGAGGCTTTTGTGAAATTATTTCAAAAGGATACTGAAGATTTTGAAAGTGAAAAAGCATTGCAAACGTATTTATACGTGCTGGTAAAAAACGCTTGTATAAGTGAACTTAGAAAGGACAAGAAGGTTCAAAATTCCCCATTAGAGGATGGGCTTTCGGTATCTCAACAGGCTTTTTTAAATGAAATATTACGAGAGGAAACCTATAAGTTATTACATAAAGCGATTGCTGGTTTATCTCCAAAAGCAGAGCAGGTAGTACGTCTAACTCTTGAAGGTTATAGTAATGATGATATTGCAAATGAGCTAGGAGTAACCATAAATACTGTGAAAACTGTAAAGCGTAGGGCTTACAAGAATCTTCGAGAACTTCTTGGCGATCAGTATATTACAATTCTATTTACAAATTTCATACAATTTTTTTAGATTAATTTAACAGTGGTGTCACTCTCCTTTTAAATTTGTGCGTCCTTATAGTATACAACTTGTTATTTTGTTGTAAATTAATGTAAGATATGGACGATATTAATAAACAAATTGGGTATTCTAAACTTTTGACAGCTAGGGTGTTAGGCTCTTTGTCAAAGGAGAAGAAGAATACTTTAGAGCAATGGGAGTTAATAGGAACCAATAAAGAGGTTTCTAAAGATATTCTTAATGCTCAGAATTTTTCTAATTGGGAACGCAAAAAAAAGGAAATTGACACGCAGGAGGAGTGGCGTGCTTTTTTGCTGCGTATGGAGGATTCTACCAAAAAATCTACAAAAGTACGTAGGTTAAATGCTATTAAGTGGATGTCTGCTATAGCGGCTATAATGGTTATAGGATTCTTCTCATACAACTTTTTCACCTCCTCTGATAATCAATTTCAAACACTTGATAATGTGACCATAGCACCAGGGTCTTCGCGAGCTGAGCTTGTATTGTCTACTGGAGAAGTAGTGAGCCTTGAAGAAACTCAAGGGAGCACAATACAAGAAGGACAGATGGCCATCGCTAATGATAAGGGTGTCTTAGAATATACTGATGCAACCAATGCAAATAAAACTGAGGCGAAGACTAATATTCTTAGGGTTCCAAGAGGTGCTGAGTATCAATTGGTGCTAGCCGATGGAACAAAAGTGTGGTTAAATTCAGATACAGAACTTACGTACACGGTTCCTTTTGTTGGTAATGAACGTAGAGTATCTCTTAAGGGAGAGGCTTATTTTGAGGTGTCACCTAATAAGGAGCTACCTTTTATCGTAGCTACCGTTAATCAAGAGGTGCAGGTTTTAGGTACGTCATTCAATGTTTCCTCCTATAGTGAAGAGGCTAGCGAAGTTACCACTTTGGTTGAAGGTAAGGTTTTGGTATCAAGTGATTCCAATAAAGAAAAGATGTATTTAGATCCAAATGAACAAACGATTTTTAATAAACAAAATGCCAGTATGAAAAAAACGTCTGTTGATGTTTATTCCTATATAGCATGGAAGGAAGGTCGTTTTGTATTTAACAATGTAACCTTTGAAGATTTTCTTTCTAAAGTGGCACGATGGTATAATGTTGATATCATCTATCATACTAATAGTGTTAAGAAATTAAGATTTACAGGTGATCTGCCTAGATATAGTGATATGACCAGTATTTTGAAAATCTTGGAAGAAGAAATGTCTGTAACAATTAATGTAGAAGGGAATAGAAATATTCACGTATACAGTAAATAACCTACGTTTGGCAAAGACAAGCGCGCAATTTCCTTGCCTTACTATTTTAACTAAATTAAATTAATCAACAACTTTAGAATTATGAATAATACAGTATTAATTGCTGCTCTTTTGGCTATAAAGAGCACTAAAATCAGTGATAAGGTATGAGGCTGTCAGTTATTTTAATGCTAAGTGCCATATTTACTATTAATGCGGCTACTTTCTCGCAGTCGAAACGAGTTAATTTAAACTTGAATAATGTTAGTTTCTCAGCGTTGTTTCAAGAAATTAGAAAACAGACAGGATATAGTTTTTTCTTTAATGAAGAGAAAATTAATGAATTGTCCGCTGTTTCTGTTAAGAAAATTAATGCTCCCGTTGAAGAGGTGCTTAATAATGTGTTAGCAGGAACTGGATTGGTATACAAATTTGTAGACGGGGTCGTAATAATTGTAGAAGAAGAGAAAAGGCCAATTCAGACAAAAACAGTGACTGGTACTGTTGTCGACTCTAAAACCAAAGAACCTTTACTTGGAGTTAATGTAATGGTTAAAAATAGTCGCTTGGGAACCGTTACCGATTTTGATGGGAATTTCTCAATAAAAATTCCTCAGAATGATGCAGTCTTGGTATTTTCATATATAGGATATGTTAACCATGAAGTAAAGATTACCGAAAGTACTCATTTGCAGGTTAAAATGGAGGCTGAAACCTTAGGACTAGAAGAGGTAGTGGTTACAGGCTACCAGACTATTGATAAGAGGGAATTAACCAGTTCCATTGCTTCAGTTACTGCTGAAGATTTGGATATTGTTGGTGCCTTATCTATTGATAAAATGTTAGAAGGAAAGGCAACAGGTCTAATGGTCACCAGTTTGAGTTCAACTCCTGGTGCAGCTTCAAAAATTAGGGTGCGAGGAGGAAGTACCTTTACAGGTAACCAAAGTCCACTTTGGGTAGTAGATGGTGTAATTTATGAAGACCCTGTACCTCTTTCGGCAAGTGACATAAATAGTTTTGACAATGTAAATATTATAGGTAATGCCTTGACCGGTATTAATCCGTCTGATATAGCAAAGATTGATATTTTAAAAGATGCCTCTGCAACGGCTATCTATGGAACACGTGCCGCTAACGGGGTGATAGTTATCACTACAAAGAGAGGTGAAAAAGGGAAGCCTGTAATGACCTATTCTGGTGGATATAGCCTTACTCAAGCACCTCAGTATTCTGATTTAAATCTTATGAATTCAAGGGAACGTATCGATGTATCAAGAGAGATGTATGAACGTAATTTAGGGTATAGTAACTCGTATGAGAATATAGATCGACTTGGGTATGAAGGAGCTCTTATGAATTTATGGGATGGTACTTATACCTATGATGATTTCAAAAAAAGGGTAAATTATCTTGAGACTTTAAATAGTGATTGGTTTGGGAAATTGTACAGAAATTCTTTTACTGAAACACACTCCTTAAGTGCTTCTGGAGGAAGTGATAATGCTAAGTATTATTTCTCCATAGGATACGATGACCAGAAGGGGGCGGAACAAAATGTAGATTTAAACCGAATTACTGCCCGTTCAAATGTAGATCTTAATGTAAGAGATAATGTATTGTTGTCTTTACGTATGAATGGTTCTATTCAAAAGGGACATTATAATCATGGTTCAGTTAATGTGTTTAATACTGCGTATTACACCAGTAGAACCATTCCTATTTACAATGAAGATGGTAGCTATTTTATGCAGAGTCAGGAAATTAGATCTGATGGTTATGGGATAGAATATGCAGGATATAATGTGCTAAATGAAATGAACAATTCTGAGCGCAATATCACTAATAAGGACTTTTCAGTAGCAGCATCCTTGCGTTGGGACTTTTGGGATAAGTTTAGATTTACCAGTCAGGCTAGCTATAGAAATACCACGAACCTTACTGAGGAATGGATTACTGAAGATACTTTTTATGCTTCAAAACTACGTACCTATCAATATTTTGAAAATTTAATTGATGAGCGCGTAAATAATAATGGGTTACTTCCTTTCGGTGGTGTGTATACAGGTGGAATGGTAAATCAAGACACCTATTCTATTACCAATCAATTAAACTATAATACATTATTAGGAGGTAAACATTCCATAAATGTTAACTTAGGACAAGAGGCACGTTCTATAAATTATTGGGGAGCAACTGGATTCACTGTTCCAGGGTATAATCATTATCAGGGTAGAGGGTTTGTAGCTTTGCCTAGTCCCGGAGTTGTCTCAGTTGATGGAGTTAGTACTATAGACTTTTCGGAATATGATTATGACAACATGATCAACTGGCTTACCACAAAAGGCGGCCTTAATGTGTATCCTAATATTACCGATCGAGTTAATAATTTTATGTCTGTATTTGGGATAGTTAACTATGTGTATGATGGTCGTTATGTACTTAATTTTAATATGCGTAGTGATGGTTCAAATGCATTTGGCCAATATGAGCGCTATAAATTTAAGCCTACATACTCATTTTCTACACGTTGGAATTTACATAATGAAAAATTCTTGAGTGATGTTCAATGGCTGGATGAATTAGCTCTTAGAGGGTCTTATGGGGTAAGAGGAACCATGCCTGATGCTAGTCCCTACCTTGTAATATCTAATTATGGAAGAAATGATGTGTATTACTATCCTGAAAATGTGGCTAGTTTAGGGTCTTTTCCAAATGCAAACCTTAGGTGGGAAAAAACTCAAACAACCGATTTAGGTATTAACTATAGTTTATTGGGTGGTAGAATTAGTGGAGCATTGGATTATTCCTATTCTAAAAGTACAGATCTTCTACAAGCAAGACCGGTTTCTTTAGTGAATGGTACAGCTGTACAGGCATTTAATTCAGGGAGTAAGGATGTAAGTAGTTATGAGTTTTCTATAAGAACTATAAATATCAAAAAGAAAGATTTGGCATGGAGTACTCATTTTAATTTCTCTTATAATAAGGATAGAGTTCTCAAAGGGTTTGAGGATGGTGCGCTCGCTAATTTGACGGTTAATAATTACCTGAGAGGTAGTATATATCGAGAAGGATTCCCAACCAATGGTTTTTTCTCTTATAAATTTGAAGGATTAAATGAACATGGACTTCCAACTTTTGCTCATCTAGTAGAGGAAAATATGACTCCTGAAGAGCAATTAAAGGCAGCATTAGTGTATCAGGGAAGTAGAGTTCCATTGTATTATGGAGGTTTTGGTACCCAAATAAAATCTGGAAACTTCACGCTTTCTGCTAATTTCACATACAAACTGGGGTATAAGACGAGATTATTAAGCTTGTATAATGGCAATCAAAATTTACCATTGCCTTATGAAAACATGCATGCAGATTTTAATAATAGATGGAGACAACCAGGTGATGAAGCGTTTACGAATATTCCAGGAATATCTAATTATGATTTAAGATTTACAAGTAATCCATCAGCTGATGGTTTTAATAGTATTTATGTAACTAATATAAGATATATGGTGCCAAGTGGATCAAATGCCTGGTGGATGTATGACAATAGTGATGCCAGGGTGGTAAGTGCTAGTCACATTCGATTTCAGTCAGTAACACTTTCTTATAATTTACCTAAAAGCTTAATTGAAGGAACTGGGATAAATCATATGAATATTGGAATTCAAGGTAGTAATCTAGGATATTTTGCCTTTGATGGAAAGCTTAGAGGACAGGATCCTGAGCAGGTATCAGGTATAGGGTTACCAACCTTGCCAAACTATAGTTTAAGTGTTAACATGAGTTTCTAAAAGAAGAATTATGAAAAAAATTATATATATACTAGCACTTTTGCCTTTATGGGGGTGTAGTGGTTTTTTGGATGAAGTAGATCAAGACAAGTTGATTCCTGAAAAAGTAGAACACTATGAGGCCCTTCTTCTTAAAGAGTTTAATGGGACTTATCCGCTAATGAGGACTGTAGACCATATGACAGATAATCTTGTTGAAGATCCCACAGCTACTACTTCTCGTAAGTTTTCAGTAAAAACTACCTATACTTGGCAGAGGGAGATAGAGATCGATGAAAATGGTAATAGAATATCAGGTATTAATTCCTCATGGGAATTTATGTATGAGGATATTGCCATAGCCAACTATGTAATTGAACTTATAGATGATGCCTTAGGAGAAGAAAATCAGAGAAATTATACCAAAGGTGAAGCCTATTTTATTCGTGCTTTGAGCTATTTTAATTTGGTAAACCTGTATGGTTTGCCATATAATGAGGCTACTGCAAATGTAGATTTGGGTGTTCCATTAAGAGATAATATCGGAGTAGAACTTACGTATAGTAGAAATACTGTAGCAGAATGTTATGCTTTCATTGAAAATGATTTGGAAAAGGCAATTGAATTAATCACTTTGAGTGCTGCAGAAAAGAGTATATGGCATCCAAACCTGGCAGCATGTAACTTATTAATGTCTAGAATTAAACTTTACCAGCAAAAATGGGATGAAGCTATTGATTTTGCAGATAAGGTTATAGAAAGCCGAAGCCTTGTGAAAATTACTCCAAATGCACCGTTTGTTACCCAGAGTAATTCAGAAATACTGTATTCTTATTATACTACAAATCCAATACGATTAACAGACGATATTCCATTTAAAGCAAATCCTCAGCTTATAAATATGTATGAAGCAAAGGATCTACGTAAGGCAGTGTTTTTCTCTTCGATTGATGATGGAACTGGAAGATTTAATTATTATTCAAATAAATACATTAGAGATACTTACACTGAATTAGGGTTTGCGAATTTTAGAGTTGCAGAAGCGTATCTTAATAGAGCTGAAGCCTATGCCAAAAAAGGAGAATCTGCCAATGCATTAAATGATATCATGGCTTTGCACGCTAAGCGTTATTCGGATGTGTCTGGAATTGTCTATCCTAGCAATCCAACAGAGGTGCTTACTTTGGTACTTAATGAAAGACGTAAAGAATTCTGTTTTGAAGATCATCATAGATGGTTCGATCTAAGAAGAATGGAAAACAGACCAGAGATCCAACATGAGTTTACCTTGATTGAAAACAATGGTACGCGATTAGGCAAGGAAGTGTATACTCTGTTATCAAACGATCTTAATTATACACTGCCTATTCCTATTCAGGAAAGAAATAACAATCCGCTGATTAGAAATAATGAGCGCTATGAGAAGATTCCGATAATCGTTGATTAATTGGGATTTGGTAACATTAACTTCAACCTTTTATAAAGAATTATGAAAAATAAAATATTTGCATATGGGGTGTTATTAGCGTTGGTATTCACAGCATGTAGCACTGAAGATGATCTGGAACCATCAGATCTAGATAATGATAGAGTGTCCACCCAATTGGATATGTCAAACCCACTAGTAAAACGTTGGTTCACGGATTATAATACGGGGGTTTTGTATGAATATGACAGATTACTTGATTTTGTATACGTAGCCTCTTCCGCTCAGGAGGCTGCCTCCTGGGAAGGTGTTGAATTACCGGAGCTTAGTACCTTATATTCGGATGAGAATGGTGTCTTTATTCCCTCTGAAGAGGAGGCCTATAAAGCCCATGTACAGGCATCTCTGGAGTTTTTGGATGCAAACTTATTTGCTTATTTTAAACCAAATTCGAAAGTAGCTACTTTAATGCCTCATAAAGTATTAATTAGTGAGTCTATTTTTAGTAATGGTAATATTCCAGGTGGCAAAGTGCTTACAGAATCAGAAGAGAGATTCAGTTCTTCAAATCAATATGGACAAAGAGCCGTATTTAATAGACACTCCATTGTTTTTGCCCTTAATCAAGACGAATTTCAAAATGATCCAGAAGGATATACGAAGGATAATTTTTATATTTTCTTAACTCGACTAATGAATATGCATAATTTGTATGCACAACTTCCTGAATCCTTTTTTACTTCCAAAGAAAACTATTATGGGAAGGAAATGGAAGCTATCTATAGAGAAGAATTAGGTATTGGAGAGGAAAAAACAGTCTATGTTATTGACAAAAATTGGTTTTATTCTAAAGGATTTATTGACGCCATATATTTCTATAATGGATCTTCGGGATTACGTAGTTATACCCAAAGTTTTGATGAAGATGGCAATAGGTTGCCAACTCGTATTACCCATTTAAAGGCTATCAGACCTAACTATGATTTTGTTGATAGTAGAGAAATTGATGTACGAAGCTATATCAATGAAATGATTTATAGGGATGCGGATGAGTTCTTGGAATTCCCACAAAATATTCAAGATAATTTAAAGGCCTTACTGGATTTGTTTACAGATTTAGGAATAGATATTCTTGCCTTGAATCCTGATTTGGAAGTACTAAACCAATAAATTACCTAAAGAAATTATGAAAAAAACAATAACATATACAATTATATTGGGGCTTTCATTTTTGCTCTTGCTGCAATCATGTCAAGAGGACCCTAGTTTTCCTGATCCAGGATTTGAAATCGGAGATCAACGTGTCGAAGTAAGAAGAGATACCGCTGATTATTACGATATTAAAATGAAAATGGATGTGCCTAATCAAGTAAAAGAAATCTTATTACTAGACGCACTTGATTATTCCCTATTAGAAACGATTAATGAGTATAATAATAAGACGAAATTTGATTTTAACTATCGCGTAGACCTAACTTCCTTTGACAAGGATACGGTACTTAACTATATTATTAAGGTTACCGATAAGGATGCTCGTAGTTTTAATAGAGGTATTCGTATTTCAGTAAAAAGATTTTCTTTCCCTGAGATTAAATTGATAGGTGGTTCCAGTATTGCTCTCGCCGCACCTGCTTACAATGTGAAAGGTAAAATTTCAACTGGACTTAACCTTATTAGCTCAGTTAAGGTGCTGTTTGAAGGAGAAGAACAGTATTCTTTTGTACCTCAAGCGGGGGAAGAACTACATGAAATGGATTTAAAAGCTTTGGTATTCTTAGGGGACCTGGATCCATCTCAACAGTATACAATTGATATAGTTATTGCTGATAATATGGGCCAAGAATCAACCACGAACATAACAGTTAGAAAAAGTGAGTTTGTTAAAAAGCCTTATAGGATTAATTACCTGAACACCTCTGGTATTATTATTCATATTGAACCTACCTATAACGAAGATGGTAATATAGTTGCTTTTGATTATAAGTGGACCAATAATGGCAATAATTATCGAAATGAATTCCATTATAATGATCAAAAAATGATAGATACCGTTTTATATCGTTCTTTAGATGCTGATGGTAATTATTCTAGAGACTGGTATACGTATATTAATTATGTGGAAGGTACTAAACAAATATCCACCATAGAATCTCAATCTTTTGAATATGATGGAGGAAATGTGAGTGTAGGTAGCGTAGATGTTGAGGCTTCAAGTTTTGTCTATACTCCAGAAGGAACGGTATCTTCATTTAGAACCAGTTCCACAGTTAGTAATGTCTATTATTCAGATCCGTTTAATTTAGGCGAAAGTGTTTTTGGTGAATATTGGCAATTAGCAAGTTATATGACTAATAATGCTTCTAGAAGGCAACACAGAGAAGAGTATGACCCTATCCTAATTCCTACATTTATCGAAGGGCTACCACCTTTTTACGATTATAACAGCTCCGTTTTTTTAAATGTGTTTAATGATATCTTCTGGCATAAATATATGATGACGAAAACAGTTCCTACTGATCCTACTTATACAGGAACATTTTTAAGAGAACCTAGTTTTACCTATGAAACAGATGATGAAGGGAATATTATTTCGATTTTGAAGACGTATACTTCAGGAGGTTCTCAGTTTGAAGGTAAGACAGAGAGATATACTTTCTTTTATGACTAAAATATAAATTATTAAATATGAATATGTTTTTTTTAAATATCAAAAAAACAATTATTTCACTCCTATTCATTAGTATTTCTGCCCATAGTTTTGGGCAGAAATTTTTTATGCCAGAGAGTGTTATTTATAAAAAATTACCGAATGGATTCTCCTATTATCTACTACCTGATGATGGAGAGCGAGGAAAGATCACAGTGCATTTACTTTCTTCTGTTGGATCATTGGTTGAGGCCCCTAATGAAAGGGGAGTAGGACATTTTATTGAACATATGGTCTTTAAAGGGAGTAAAAATTTTCCTGGAGAAGGGACTATGAAGGAGTTGGATAAAATGGGTCTTAGGATCGGTAGGGATTATAATGCTAGTGTAAGTAATACATTGACAGAATATCATATTAATCTTCCGCAAGACAATTGGGATTATTTGCAGCAAACATTGTTGCTAATGAAGGATTGGGTTTCTGATCTAGAGATGGAGGAAGAATCTTTCAAAGTGGAACAAAAAGTAGTTATAGAAGAGATTCGTAAACGTAATTCATCAGTGTCTCCTTACCTTATCGGTACTCCATTGGAGGGACATGATGGATTAGGGACGGAAGAACAGATAAATAGTATTACATCTGAAGAAGTGAAAACATTTTATCATAAATATTATACTCCTGATAATGTGGCTTTAGTTATTCAAGGAAAGGTTAATGAAAAAAAAGTTATAAGGTTCATTGAAAGTACTTTTGGTCAAATCCCAGCCAAAAAAAATACGTTAGAAAATAAATATATTGATTTAACGAAGAAAACGGTTATCGATTCTACCTATGTTTCTTCATTTAAGAGTAATGTACCTTCTCTTGTATTGGCATTTAAAGCCCCAAGTGTAGCTATTACTAGTTACGAGTCCTTTAAAATAAATTACATTGACTATCTCTTTAGCATGATTTTAGAGAACAGATTGATGACTTTTTCTGATGATGATTTAAATGAGACCAATGTAATGATAAGTGAGATATTGCCTGGGTCAATGATGTATAATATTAGGATGCAAGGCAAAAATCAGATTAGTTATTCTAAAATGTTAGACATATTCGTAAAAGTAATAGCCGAAGCAAGGAAAAATGGATTTTCTCAGGAAGAAATTGATTATTTTCTGGATAGACTTATCAAGAAAAATGAAGCAGAAGGTTCAGATGAAATAATACGGTTTGCAGCTGCACAAAAGCATTTTTTAACGGGTGATACTCCTTTGTTAAAGATGGATAGGCGTGCATACTTTAAAGAGTTACAAGAGACTATTACGCCTGAAGACTTTAAATCTGTACTGCAAAATTTTACAGATTATCACAAAACCATTTTATATGATCGTAATTCAGTTTCTTTTACTTCTGATTTTCAAGGTTCCTATATATTAAGTAAACTGGGAAATAGTATCAATGAGGTCGGAGACTTCCCGAAATATGTATTTTCAGAACCTAAAGGTGGTTTTATGATTAGGGTAGCAAAAAATCTTTCGGATATTGAAGTACCTCAAAATAATCCTTTAGCTGTTTATAGAAAAAAGAATCTGGGAGAAGGGTTATATCTATTAGAGTTTAAAAACGGGATGTCGGTATTGGTTAACAATGCTCCTACGGTTAAGGCTCAAATTAAATTGATTTCCAAACATGGATTGTCCACGTTGCCAGAAAATGATACCCTTATTTTTAAGCAAACTTTAGCTCTTTTTAATAAGACCTTTGGTGGTTATGATGAAAAGCAAGCTTCAAATTTGTTAAGAGAATATATGTTTAAATTACGAGATGATATAAGTCCGGCTCATTATCAGTTAGAACTTACAAGCGTAGCTAAATCTTTAGAATATAAACATTTATTGCAGGCATTCCATCTAATTTTAGGGAGTGAATATATGCCTGAATGGTCTGCTTTTAAGGAAGAAGTGAAATCTGACAGAGAACTCAAAAAAAGGAGCAATATTGAGATTGATGAAGATGTTCTGAAACGAATGTATGCATATAATCAGGAGTTCAAACGAAACTTCAAAGATGCCTATATATATGTAGGAGGTAACTTACCAGCTAATATTGATGAACTTATATCCTTGTATTTAGCTACGATCAAACCCTTAGATTTATCAAAATCTAATAGACTTACTACTTTGAGTACGGAAGACAATGTTTCAAAATATATAGAAGAAGCCAGAGGTAAGATTCAATCACGTGCTAGTTTTAATTTTGAAAAAACATATGCTAGAAATTATACATTTAAAGAGTTATTGGTAGCTGAGGTGATTTCAGAATATGGATATCAACGTATTTTTGATGTTTTACGAAAAAAACATGGATTAGTATATTCCTCTGGAACCAGTGCTGGAGGTAAAGTAGAAGAAAATACTTTATGGGTTAGTTTGAGGTACATTGCCGATAATACAAATTTACTCAAGGCTAAGAATATAATGATTAATGAAATTTTGAAACCTATGAGTAAGGGAGAAATCTCAAATGAAGAAATAGCTATAATCAAGGCAAAATTAGCTGGTAAATTAGATTTATATTTTTATGACGATGAGGTTGTAAGTGATGTCTATATTAAAAGAGCACTTAAGTTTAATAAGTTATTTACCGTCAAGGAATTGAATAAACTGGTAAACAGTATTTCTAATAAAAGAATTAGAGAGGGGTTGAAATCATATATTGATTATTCGAAAGGGTTTGAGTAAGTCCCTACTACAGTAGCTTAATAATACGAATAGTATTTTCTAATGGAGGTAGAGTTGTGTTTTCACAGCTCTACTTTTTTTATAAGGCATTGTCACTCCCAGACCCCAGTTTTGCGTCCTATTAGTAAAAGGCCATATTGGCTATAACCTTACCTTAATTAAAAATATGAAAAGAACCCTATTCACGTTTATAACGTATATACTAATAGGTTGTTGGACACTATCGGCCCAAGGAATCGATTTCCAAAAGTTATCCTTGGAGGAGGCTTTAGCCAAAGCTTCTATTGAAAAAAAATTAGTGTTTATTGATTTTTACACGACTTGGTGTGCCCCGTGTAAAACCATGACTAAGCTAATTTTTCCACTTCCTGAGGTTGGAGAAGTCTATAATAAAGAATTTGTAAATATTAAACTTGATGCTGAAAAGGAAGGTCTTAAGGCGGCTAAAAAATACAATGTCCAAAGCTATCCTACCTTATTATTTTTAGATTCTCAAGGGAACGTGGTATTCAAAGAGACGGGTTTACGTCCTGTAAATGATTTTATTGAATTAGGTAAAAACGCCGTATCAGCTCATAGAAGTGAATTAAGTTTACAACGTTTACAGGAGGAGTTTCCTAAAAGACAAAATGATGCTTCATTTCTAAAAATCTATTATACAAAAATGATTGAGTACGGACAAAGTCCTATTGAAGGTATTAATGCTTGGCTTAAAGTGCAAAAGGAAATTGATGAGGATGATGAGGATATGATGGAATTTTTGTTTAAGTACAAAAATTACATTGTGGCAGGATCCAAAGGAGAGGCAATATTGCAAGCCAATTTTGATGAATATATGGATATTGCTACTAAAAAGGAAGAAGACGAATTAGAGCGCTTTAAAGTTCAGATTCTTCAGAATACTAGAGATTTAGCGTATCAAACTCAAAATCCGGATTTATGGTTAACCTTTATGGAAGGATTTAATAAATTACCTGAAAAGTTTAAAAAACGAGGTAATCCAGTGGAGTATAAGATGACATACGCTGCTTTACTTAAAGATGATCAAACTTTTAAAATTCTTACTAAAAAATATATAGATAGTCTAATAAGTCAAAAATCTATAACTGAAATTACGGAAACAGATACTAAAGAGTATGAGAGGAGAGCTAAGTCTCTTGAAAATAGCAATTCTCCAGAGGTTACTCGAATACTTCAGGCCTATAAGAATGGTATGGGAGCGGGTTCAATTGTAGAAGACATTCATCAAAAAGCGCAAGCATACCTTGCTCGTGTGGATTCAAATTCAGAGTACAAAGACATTGAAAATTGGATTGCATATGGCGATCAATTAGGAGCTAGTTCATATTACATGGATAACCTTAGGGCTGATATGTACTATAAAAGAGGAAAAGTAAAAAAGGCGATTAACTATAAAAAACAAGCATTAGCTAATTGGCCTGATTACGACAAAAAGCGTGATACCAGAGTCTATGAGCTATCACTGATGGAAGGAACACAAAAGATAAAATAACAGAAAACGGAATAATTAGATGTTACATAAAATATTATTAGGATTTTGTATGCTGATGCTTTCTTTTGTTAGCAATGCTCAAGGTATACAATTTGAAAAAGGAACGTTTAAACAAGCTTTACAAAAGGCAAAGAAGGAAAACAAGTTGTTATTTATTGATGGATATGCTGATTGGTGCGCTCCATGTAAAAAAATGGAAAAAACTGTTTTTCAGGAAGAAGAAGTGGGTACTTATTTTGACGAACATATTGTCGCTCTTAAAGTAGATGTGGAAAAGGGTGACGGCCCAAAAATCAAGGAAAAATATGATATTCAGGGCTTGCCTGGTTACGTCTTTATTGATGGAAATGATGAGGTGGTATATCGATTTTCTAGAGCCATGCCCACTGAGGAGTTTATGAAAGAGGTGAAGTCTGCCGTTGCCTATTCTAAAGATCCAAATAGTCTTGGTCGATTAAGAGAGCGTTATGCTGTCAATAAGCAGGATGAGACACTCGTTAGGATGTATATGGATAAGATGCTTTTTCAAGGGGAAACACAAAATTATACAGATGTTTTAGAACATTACCTTCGTATTCAAAAAAGTGTTCCTGATTCTAGTAAGGCGATGGTAAAGTTATTAGCGGATCATTACAAACAGCTTGTTTTAGGAGGAGAGGCTGAACGAATTATAAGTGATAATATTGAAACAAAGGCTTGGAAAAAGCATGTTAGAAAGGACATCCGTGAAATTTATCAGAAGATACCAAAAGAAATGATCACTACAACCACGGAGTATGCCATTTTGAAGCGTGACACAACCTATTTAGAGTTGGCAATTAAAAATGCTAGTAATGCTGGTTTTTCTACTGATGACGCACAAAAAAAGCGTATTTATACCTATTACTATTTAAAAACAGGACAAGGTGAGAAGTACAAAGCTTTTGTCTATAACGACATCGTTGGGTATTTAAATAATATAGATAAAGAGGAGTTAAGAAGCTTTTATGTAGATTGGCTTGAGAGGACTGCTCAGGGAGATCCTGAAGCATTGCGAATTTCTAGACCAAATTCCGTTCGTCACAGTATGGATATATACAATATGGTGAAAAACTATGCCCAGTTTGCAAGAACAAAAGATGAGAAAAGTGAAGCATTGTCATGGATGGAAGTAGCTTTTTACATACGTCCAAATTCTCAGGAAAATACAAATAACTATGCCAATATATTGTATGTGTTGGGCCATAAAACGAAGGCGATAGAGCTCAAAGAACAAGCCTATGAGATGGGCCTAAAGGAGGGAATTAAAAGAATTTCATTTCTAAAGCAAGAATTAGATTTAATGAAGGCTGGTGAGCCAATACAATTGTAGTTAAGAGATTTTTTTAATGAGTTTAGAAGTAGTTTTCATTACTTCTAGGTTTGCTCAAAACAATAGCAATGCGAAACATAATATTATATATAGCTGGACTTTTATTATTCTCAAATCAATTACATGCTCAATTGCGGTATAATGATTTAACACAAGAAGTTCCCTTTGATAAATCCTTTCGTAAAGGAGTATTACCCAATGGGCTGACCTATTTTATTAGACATAATAAAGTCCCAAAAGAGCGAGCGAGTTATTATATTATTCAGAATGTAGGTTCTGTATTAGAAACCGATGAACAATCTGGATTAGCTCACTTTTTGGAACACATGGCCTTTAATGGTACAAGCACGTTTCCTGGGAATTCTATGGTAGATTTTCTAGCCCGACATGGTGTAAAGTTCGGTAAGGAAGTTAATGCATATACCTCTTATAATGAAACTGTGTATAATATAAGTAAAGTACCTACTATTGATAGAAAGGTAGTAGATTCTTGTTTACTTATTCTTCGTGATTGGTGTAATGAATTATCACTAACGGAAAAAGAAATAGATGCCGAGCGAGGAATTATTCAAGAGGAATGGCGCTCTCGTTTAGGATTAGGGACACGCTTATCTGAAAAAATTGATCCGATTCGATATAATGGTTCTAAGTATGCAGTTCGACCACCAATAGGGAGCATGGATGTGGTTCGTAATTTTGACTATGCCTCCTTACGCAGTTTTTATCACGATTGGTATCGTACCGATTTACAAGCAGTGGCCATTGTGGGGGATATTGATGTGGATGCAGTTGAACAGCGTGTAATAGAATTGTTTTCGGTTATTCCTGCTGTTGAGAATCCAAAAGAACGTGGTTTTGTTACCATCCCAGACAACAAAGACCCACTGTATGTTTTTGCTACTGATAAGGAAATCAAAAACACCAGTGTTACCCTTAGCATTAAGCATAAGGTCACTTCAGGAAATACATTGGCTGAACTTCGAGAAAAGCATATAAACAGCTTTTTCAATTCACTTATGATTAATCGTCTTCGTGAAGCAGCCATGGAAAAGAATGTTCCTTTTTTAAAGGGTTCAGTAGGGAATACTAGTTTTGTTCAAGGCTATGACGTATTTAAGGTCAGTGTTTCTGCCAAACCCGGCAGATCCCTAGAGGCCTTTGAAGCGGTGTATGATGAGCTACAAAGGGTTATTCTTCATGGATTCACTCAAGGTGAATGGGATCGATTAAAAACGAATTCACTGATGAACATTGAGGACAAGTATAAAAAAAGAAATAACATAAGCTCTGAGGGGTATGCCAAGGCAGTGAAAGACGCTTATTTACAAGGAACTTCCATTCCGGATTCAGAGTTTACCTATCATTTTTCTAAAGAAGTATTATCCACAGTAAGTTTAGAAGAATTACAAGCCTATGCTTCTAAATATCTTAGTTCTGAAAATAGATTTTACCTTGTGACGGCACCTGAAGGACGTGAAGAAACCTATCCAGGAGTAGAAGAATTAGAATCAATTGTACATAAAGCCACTACCAAAAACCTTGATCCTTATGTAGAACAGGTTCCCACTGATATGGAATTGTTATCCAAAGAGCCTGAAGGGGGAGCTATTGTTTCAGAACGTAGTTTGGATAATTTCAAAGCGACTGAGTGGAAACTTTCCAATGGAGCCACTGTAGTATATCGTTATGCAGCTTATCAGAAAAACAATGTATCATTACAAGCAATTAGTAATGGAGGAGGATCTTTATATGGGGTTGATGACATTCCTTCCTTTGCTGGCGCAGCTGAATATGTAAAACGCTATGGTTTGGGAGCATTTAATGCCACTGATTTACCTAAAGTGTTAACTGGAAAGTCAGCAAGTACCGCCTACAGTTTAGGAGATTATACGGAGTCAGTTAATGGTTCATCAACTACTAAAGATATAGAGACAATGCTTCAAATGGTTTATATGCGTTTTGAGGAACCTCGTTTTGATGAAGAAATGCATGAAGATTTGATCGAGCGTTTAAAGGAATCTGTAGCCAATAAAGTAGTCACTCCAAAATCTGCTTTGAATGAGAAGTACGGAGAAATTGTAAATAATGGTGATCCCAGAAAACTTCCTTTTGATCAGGACTATCTGGAAAAAATTAGCTATGATCGCGTAATGGAGATTTATCAAGAGCGATTTACTGATGCCAGTGATTTTATCTTTTATATTGTAGGAGATGTATCCAAAGAGGTACTGAGACCACTAGTGGAAAAGTACCTTGGCTCAATAAGGGACCTTGATAGACAAGAATCTTGGGTGGCGCATGCTGATTATTATCCTTCAGGTAAGCATGAATACGCAATAAAAATTCCCATGGAGCAACCAAAAGCAACAGTTTTAGTTAAATTACGTGAATTAAGGGACTATTCTAGAGAAGACGTTATTTATCATTCCATAATGGGAGCCATTTTAAATATGCGTTATAAAGAGAGTATTCGTGAGAAGGAGGGAGGTACCTATGGGGTTAGTGTTCAAACACAATCCGGGAGAAATCCAAAGCTAAATGCTAGTAAACAAATGGAGCAAGGAATGAATATTTCATTTTCTTGTGATCCTGAAAAGGCCTCTTATCTAAAGACTTTAGTGTATAATGAACTAGATCTTATTCAACAAAAGGTATCAGAATCAGATTTAGAAAAGGTAGTAACGAATTTGAAGAAGGATAATGAGCATCGTACTCGTAGCAATGGTTTCTGGATGAATGCCTTACAGTCTTATTATACGACAGGCGAGGACATGAGTGCTCCGGCGTATTTAGAGGATATACTCTCTCAGGTAACCACCAAGGATATACGTAAAGCAGCAAAACGATTTTTAAAGAATGCAGATATACTAGATATTATTTTTTATCCTGAGGATTTTCAGGAGTAAAATGGTACAGTTTTAGTGTATCAACATTAGTAACCTAAAGAACACAAATTAACAATGAAAGCGATGAAGAAAGTAATTTTATTGATGGCCTTATTAGGCTTAGTAGTGGCTCATGGACAAGTATTAGAGCCAGTAAAGTGGAGTACCTCTGTAAAGAAAATTACGGATACTGAATATGAATTGATAGCCACTGCTACTATTGACAACGGTTGGCATTTATATTCCCAAGTTGTTCCTGAGGATGGTCCCATTCCTACTCGTTTTAGTTACCAAAGTAATGAGAAGTATTTAAAGAAAGGGAATACCCAGGAAGAATCCGGTGAGACTGTTTTTGATCCTGTCTTTGAGATGGACATTAAGTATTTTGACAGCAAAGCTACCTTTAAGCAACGCATACGTTTAAAAGGGAAGGTACCCTTTACAGTAAAAGGCACTGTAGAGTTTATGGTGTGTGATGAATCTCGTTGTTTACCACCAACGGAAGTAGAATTGGTGTTCAACGTAAAATAAAGTAGGCCTACCGCATGAGAAAATTTCTTATTGCTTTTGCAGCGTTGGTTAGTTTTTTGGGTGCTTTTGCACAAGGCGATTCCCCAATTCAATGGACCACCTCTGTTGAGAAAGTATCCGATACCCAATACCTGTTAGTAAGCAAAGCCACCTTAAAGAAGGGGTGGCATTTGTACTCCCAAACTGTACCTGAGAACGGTCCTAGTCCGACCATGTTTCTCTATGACGATAGTGAGGGTACTTTTACCATAGAGGGTAATACCACCGAAGAAGAAGGTCGTGTGGGTAACGACCCTGTATTTTCCATGGATTTAAAGCGGTTTGAAAACACGGCAGTTTTCACCCAAAAAATAACTACCTCCTCGGAAGTTTCCAGTATTACTGGCTACGTTGAATTTATGGTATGTGATACTGCCAAATGCTTACCTGCTTCTGAGGTTACCCTTACATTTGATCTAACAAAAGCAAGTAGCCCTGATGCGGTTGTAAATACCGCTGCAGGCACAGCAGCCCCAGTAGAAGATACCCCCCAACGAGGCCTATGGTCGATATTTATCATCGCTTTTTTCTCTGGTTTTGCGGCTCTTTTAACCCCATGTGTGTTTCCGATGATTCCGATGACGGTTAGCTTTTTCACCAAGCAAAGTAAGACCAGAGCTAAAGGGATTAAGAATGCTATTTTGTATGGGATCTCCATTATAGTGATCTACGTACTCCTAGGCTCGTTAATCACAGGAATCTTTGGAGCAGACTCCTTGAATGCCCTTTCGACCAATGTATGGTTTAACCTTTTGTTCTTTTTATTGTTGCTGGTCTTTGCCGCCTCTTTTTTAGGAGCCTTTGAAATCATGCTACCCAACTCATGGGCCAATAAGGTAGACCGGCAGGCCGACAGAGGCGGGCTACTAGGGATTGTCTTTATGGCCCTGGCTCTAGCCATAGTTTCCTTCTCCTGTACCGGTCCTATTGTAGGTACCCTTCTAGTAGAGGCAGCCAGTAAAGGGGGAATCGCCCCCATCATAGGGATGCTCGGATTCTCTTTGGCCCTAGCCTTACCCTTTATGCTATTTGCGATGTTCCCCGGCTGGTTAAACAGTCTCCCAAAGTCAGGAGGCTGGTTAAACACAGTGAAAGTAGTACTGGGCTTTTTAGAACTAGCCCTAGCCTTTAAGTTTTTATCAAATGCCGATTTGGTATTACAGTTACACCTATTGGAGCGAGAAGTATTTATCGCCATCTGGATTGCTATATTTGGGACCCTGGCCTTTTACCTATTTGGGAAGCTTCAGTTACCCCATGATTCCCCTGTGAGTCATATCTCTGTGGGACGACTAGGTCTAGGCCTTTTAGTACTATCCTTTACCATCTATATGATCCCTGGCCTTTGGGGCGCCCCATTAAACCTTATCAGTGCCTTTCCACCCCCACAGCACTATAGTGAATCCCCTTATGGAGTGGGGTATACCCAACTAAGTAGTGGCGGTGTTGATGTAAGCGGAGAGAGCCTGCCTGAGGGAGCTCATCTACTGGCCCCACATAATATCGTCGCCTTTACCGATTATGACAAAGGACTAGCCTATGCCAAGGAAGTAGGCAAACCAGTGATGCTAGACTTTACCGGCCATGCCTGTGTGAACTGTCGCAAGATGGAGCAGCATGTATGGGTAAAGCCTGAGGTACTGAGCATTCTAAAGAATGAAGTGGTGCTAATCTCATTGTATGTAGACGACAAGCGAGCTTTAGAGGCGGATGAAGTGGTAGACTCGAAGCTTCGCCCTGGTAAGAAGTTGAAGTATATAGGTCAGAAGTGGAGTGAGCTACAGACGCTGCGATATCAGACCAACTCACAACCTTTCTATGTTCTTATGGACCATAAGGAGGAGAATCTGAATACGCCCGTAGGCTATACCCCAGATGTGGAGGCCTACCATAACTGGTTACAAGAAGGAATCTCCCAATTTAAATAACATGATAAACATGTAAAACCGCTTAAAATCTTAATGATTTTAAATTTGAATTAGCTAGCAAAGGCTGTGAGTATCTCACAGCCTTTATTTATTTAAGAGGACAAATAAGAGCACTTATTTCAAATTAATAACGGCAAAGATATTCTTTGCCGTTATTCGTAAACATAAGATTAATACCCTAGTAACTAATTCAAAGAATTTCTTTAAACATCTCTTCTAACTTACCAGTAGAAGGTAAGGGTGCATATACATCTACGATATTTTGGTCTTTGTCAATAACAAAGAAACGTGGTATTGAATAAATTTGATAAGCAGCCAAATCACTTCTATTGATATGAAGCTGTATTCCTTTTTCTTTTTCTTTCGTAAAGTAGTTGGTCCAAACTTTGTGTGTATCTATAGAAACTGCAAGTAGCACAATGTTGTCATTATCTTTGTATTTTTCTACCAAGGCCTCATAATATGGTTTTTCAACCATACAAGGACCACACCATGTTGCCCAAAGATCGATGACTACAACTTTGCCATGGAAAGTACTCAATGGAATTTCTTCTCCTTTAAGATTCGTAAATGTTATTTGAGGAGCAGGAGAACCTGGTTTTAGAAGTTTGTACTTGTCTAGTTCTTTTGTGAGTGAGCCTATATACTTTTTCTCTTTAATCTTTACAATTTCTTCATTGTAATAATCTAAGAATTCTTTAGTGTACCCTTGTCGTGTGAAGGCATATTTCAAATTGCTTGCCCTAATATAATCTTTAAGCTCGTTGTTAAGTGGCGTAAGATTGTTTTTAGTTATGTATTCATCATTGTTGAGGGTGAAAATACTTCCTTGAAACACTTCGAATTGTAAGTAGTCTACATTGTTATAATCTATTTTTTTGTAAGTTTCGACAATGTATGGGGTAAGATAGGTTTCCGCATCTGCTATTTTAGCATTCATTTCATCTTCTGTAATTTTCTTTTGATAGTAGTCGCTATAATAGAGATACCCACTGCTTTCTAATGTATTGGCATATTCTAAATAAAGTCTAGCCGTCTCTAGTTCTTTAAAGGTATTTGAAACATTGGTGAGCTCTTGAACTTGTGTAAGTTTTTCATCCAATATAGGTTTAAAAGTACCGACCATTTCTTCCTTGGATTTTAATTTGAGATCTCTGTCTCTTAATTCTCCGAAAAATGATCCTCCTTTTGGATACGGTAAAGATCTGAGGTAATTATTGGCATCCGCTCCCTGTCCTTTAAAAATGGCATCTGCTCTAGAACCAGTATCCAGTTTCATTTCAAGGGAATCTCCAGGTGAAAGGTATAAATAGGTACGTGATATTTTAAAGTATCTTGGTTCTTCGAGGGTGAATGTATAAGAGAATTCATTATTCTTGTTTAGAGGGATTTTATGCGTATTTGCCTCTAAATATTTGTAATTTGACGTATAATCATCCATAAAGAGCGTATCCTGTTCATAGTTTGATATAGTACCATAGATTACTACCTTTTTTACAGGTTGCTCTTGAGAACTATTTTTACAACTCATCAGTGAACTAACCGCTAGTATAGCGGTTAGTAAGCCAATCATTGATTTATTCATTTTTAATACGTATTTTGTTTAATTATCCAATCGGAAGTTAACAGTTCCTGTTCTGGTATAGGGTTAGCAAATCTTCTTGAGTTTTTTTCTAATGTGTATAGTATTGGTGCATCGTTTTTAAGGATGATACTCGCATTATATGGATAGAAAATCTTTGTCATTTCAACATCATCTATGCCTGTTTCATTATTGTTATACCGTCTAACATCATGCCATCTGGATACAAAAGGCATTTCTCGTCTTCGCTCTTCTAGAATTTTGACCAATGCTTCATCCTGAGTGGTTGCATTTAATTGGATAAGGGTAGAAGGAGCTGATTGATCCATGCGTGCATTTCGAAGAATGTTGACAGTTGTAAGACCTTCATTCCATCTGCCTTGTCTAGTTTGGGCCTCTGCTTTAATTAGTAACATTTCAGGCACAGAAGGACCACTTAAAATATCAGATTTGAAGAAAAATATATATCCTGGTTGGCTATATGGAGGATCAACAATTCCTCTGGCATAAGAGTAGTTCTCAACAATATGATATTTGTATCGGAGGTCATTATCTTGATCATAGAGATTTAAAAGTTCTTGAGACGGGTAATAGTTCCAGCTCCCATTGGTCAAAAAACGATAGTAATAAGATTCTCCCCATTCAAATTTATCCGTAGGGATATTTTGTTGGTCATGAGTGTATGGATATAGTATATCTACATTTTCCGGCTCTGGATTGAAAATAGTTACCTGGGTAGGCAGATCAGAATAACGCATGTCCGTATTGTAGTTTCTTAAATAGCTATATTCTGAAAGTGCCAGATCAGCATATTCTTCAGCTTTTTCATAGTCATTTAATGTCAGATAAAAACGAGCTGCAAAGGCATTTACTGATACTGTACTTGCTCTCCATATTTTCTTTTGTCCTTGGAAAGTTCCGAATTCTTTTTCAAGAGTAAGGGCTATTTCCATATCCTCTTTCATCATGTCCCATGTGCTTTCAAGACTTGCTCTTTCAATAGGTTCTTCAAAACTAGTTGACTTCTTAATGGGTAGTCCCATTTCATTTTTAGTTGATTGGTTGTAGGGCAAGCAATAAACATCCGCTAGTTTAAAATAGCTATAAGCTCTTATAAAATGAGCCTCAGCCCTCAACTGTTCTTTAGTTTCAATAGATCCCTCAACACGATCTAAATTTTCAAGCACCATGTTGGCTATAAAAATTTTTTTCCATTCTGTGGTCCAATAAGGGGCATCGGCGTTTGGAATATATTGTTTGTCCCAAGTAGCAAATTGAACTGTCATAATTCCATATGCCGAATTACTGGCATTAAAAAAATCTGTGGATAAACCAAAATCATCTGTCCCAAAAGCAATTTCTCTGGAAGGTTCAGAAGCAAAATTTCCGTAATTGTTAAGAAGTCTTTCTAAATGTTCAACGGTGGACGGTACTACCGTTGAAGTTTTTGTAGGTTCTTCTTCCAAAAATTCGGTGCAGCTGGCCAAAAGAGCCATTGAAAATGCTGCTATAGTTATATATCTAAGTTTTTTCATGTTGTACCGTTGTTAAAAATTGAAATTAAATCCAAATGTATAAGCAGCCTGAGGTCTAAGTGTCCCAATTGGGTATTCAGGATCTTCTCCAAACTCATTAAATTTGAAAACACCAAGGTTATTGGCTTGTAAATAGAATTTCAATGAATCTATTTTTAATTTTTCAGTAATACTGCTTGGTAACGAATAGGATATGCTCACCTCTTGAAATCTAATGTGAGATGCATCTTCTGTTAAATAATCTAGAAATGGATGAAATCTACTGTAGAAATAATATCTAGGTTCCCCATTTACTAAATCAGGCAATGGAAGTATTTTATTTGGATCACCATTGGCTACTTCTGAAAACTTGTTGTTTATTCCAGAATTTCCTCTGTTAGAACTTGGGTAATTAAAGGAGTGTCTTCGATATACGTGTCCAAATTTAGCAGTTAGAATAAAAGATAGGTCAAAGTCATATACTTTGAAATTATTTCTAAACCCTATTACAGTTGGTGCTACCAAGGTTCCTTGTGGCTTTACAAATTCTATCATATTTCCAGCTGCCCATGTTGTAAGTCCTACTTTTTCACCATTAGCACCATAAATGGAGGGTTTATATACTGGGTTTGCTTCTGTGCCTACATTCATTAATCCTCCATATTGGAACGACCATAAAGTACTGGCATTGTATCCTTCTACATAGGCACCACTGCCTCCTGCGATTAGATCATATGATCTATGGCTATAGTTAGTTCTAAAAAATTTCTCTATTTTATTATCGTTATGAGCAAAATTGAAGCTACCTGACCATACAATATCATTCTCTTTAATTGGTAAATAGGTTCCAAGAGTAACTTCTATACCCTTGTTCAGCATTTCTCCATTGTTAAAACTTTGACTGGTAGTACCATGTACAGAAGGTATGGATTGATCAACAATTAGATCCACACTTCTTTTATTATAAACATCAACAGACCCGTGTAGTTTTCTGTTGAAAATGGAAAAATCTAAACCTAGGTTAAGTGTTTTAGTTTTTTCCCAACGCAGGGTTGGATTTCCAAAACTTGAAATGCTTGCTGTAGACTCCCCAGTGTATAAATTATTTGAACTCGCAAGGGAGATTAGAGGTTTAAAGGAGGTACGAGTACTAATGTTTCCGTTTAGGCCGTAAGTAGTTCTTAAACTTAAACGATCAACCCAATGAATATCTTGGAAAAAGTCCTCTTTACTAATATTCCAACTTGCTCCAATGGATAAAAATGGATTAAACCGAATACTTGGATCATCTGTTATGAGGTTGGAAGCATCTGTTCTATAACTACCTGTAACTACGTATTTATCCTTGAAAGAATATCCTAAATTCCCGTATACTGAAAAAAAGCGGTCTGTATTTTCTCCAAATACATGAGTTGGTGATAGTCTAAATGGGTAGAACCAATCCGCATAAGACAATTGAAATCCATCCCACATTTTAGATCCTTGAATTGGATTCAATAGGGGAGAACTTCCTAGTCTTTTATCATTGTATCCAAAAGTAGTAGGGTTAGTAACTCTTTTAGTAACTCTGTTTACCAATTCTGTTCCTCCTACAAAGTTAATCGTATGTTTTCCTTGGAAGGTTCTATTGAAGGTAATTTGGTTTCTAAAGTTGTATGAGGACGTTTCTGTATTTCCCTTTTGAAGAATACCTCCTGAAGGTACATTCTGGGTTGGGACTTGATGGTAGTTTTTATTCCAACCTGAGGTTTCATTTATATATTGTCTAACAGTAAAGGTTTTATCTCCATAGTAATCATTGTACTCTGATTTGTATAATTCATATTGAATTTTGGAAGAAAACTTTAATCCTTTTAGAACATCTAAAGTCAAGCCAGTTTGAATTCTGGTATTAAAATTTTTGCTATTTAGATCTCTGTTGTTGATATCCGTAAGTGGATTATAAGACCAGTCGGCATAGGGGAATTTGTCCAAAGGAACGAACTCATTTAAGTTTGGAGTATAGTATTTTAAATAAGACATGTCGGTTAGGCTTCCGTCTTCTTTTTTTAGCATATCCCAAGGAGCTAATTCCCTAATATCACTAAGGTCAACTCCATTTCTCGTCGTATTAGCGAGTTGAAGAATACCTGAAAAGTCAAAATGAAGCTTGTCTGTAATTTTTGTCTGGTTATTAAAATTTACTAGAAATTTGTTGTTTTCATTCTTCTGGAAGAAGTCTCTGCTGTCCTCAAACAAAAGTGACAAACTATTTCTATTTATCTCGCTTCCACCTGCAATGTTTAGGTTGTATTGTTTAGTTAATGGAGCTTGTAATAAGTGATCTTTAATTTGTTTGCTATTATCAAGGCTCTTTAACCTTAGAAGTGTTGCGTCTCGCTCTTCGTTGCTTATTCTTCCTAAACGAGCTTCATTCATAGCTGTCATTGCTAATGAGTAAGGGTCAAGGTAATTAACACTTGCTCCCTGAAGTGGCCCTAATAGACTTCTGAAAAAACTTGATTCAAAATTCATTTGATCGAATTCCAGATATTCCTCGGCTGAGGCATTAGGAACTACATAATCTAAATCCAGTTTACTAGACATTTTTAAGAAGGAAGAAATGGTGATTTTAGAGGTACCTGCCTTCGCTTTCTTTGTAGTTATTACAATAACTCCGTTGGCAGATTTTGCACCCCATATGGAAGCGGCTGCCGCATCTTTTAAAACCGTAATACTTTCTACATCATTAGGATTTATCGATCTAAATCCATCTTCTACAGGAAAGCCATCTACCACTATAAGGGGAGATGAGGAAGAGTAAAGGCTTGATTGACCTCTAATCTCAAAACTAATATTTCCATTTGCACTTGTAGTTGTTTGTAAACCAGCAACCATGCCCACAAGTCTTTCCGAGATGGAAGAAGCGGGTTTTTCAATTTGGCTTTTGCTTATAGTTTCATAGGATCCTGTAGCGCGCTCCTCGGAAATTTCTTGATAACCCGTTGAAATAACAACTACCTCTTCAAGGGTGTTGGTTTGCTCTATCATTGAAATGGTAAGTACTCGGGTGTCAGAAGTTACTGTTTTTTCTTGGGTGATGAATCCTAGGTAAGAAAAAACAATACTTTCTCCAGAGTTTGCTGTAATTGTAAAATTACCTTTCTCATCAGTACTAGTTCCTCGGTTAGTGTCTTTGATATACACACTTACTCCAGGTATTGGTAACCCATTGGAATCCACAACGTTTCCTGTTATTATTTGCTGTAGTTCTTTTGTCATCTCCTTGTCTGATGTAGTTTCAGATTTTTTTAGGATGATTTGTTGTTTGACAAGTGTATACTGGATATCTTTTGAAAAGATACCTTCCAATATGTGTTTTACACTTGTATTTTTATAGGCTACAGAAACTTTGCGATGTACGTCAATTTCATCGGATTTAAAAAAGAATTTATAATCACTTTTAGCCTCGATATCCTCCAATATTTTTTCAATTGGTGTATTGACAGCTTTAATTGAAATTTTAGTATTCTGTGAATAAGAGTTCGCGTATACATTCATCAATGTAATTGCAGACAAAAAAAATGTTAGTTTCAATTTTAGGTAGTTTTTTTGACTGCTTTCCCATATGAAGGAAAACAATGGTGTTTTTTCCATAACTTTGGTTGATTTTGATTAGTTAATGTTTGACGGTTGAAATCGGTTTTGAGTCGAGAATCGTGGCCGCGATTCTCGACTTTTTTGGTGGTATTTAGTTCATAGTTTTAGTTGTTTTTCGGTTTAGTTATAATTATTTGATTGTTTTGGATGCTGTAGTCAAAAAGGGCACTTTCTTTAAAGGTTTCTAACATATCAATTATGGATTCATTATCGAACTTTCCTCTGAATTCTACATTGTTATAAGCTTCGTAAGTGTTTATGATTTGAACGTTATATCGACGTTCAATTTTCTTAATAATTTCCAGGAATGGTTCATTTTCAAATACTAATTCTCCATGAATCCAAGAGAGATAGTTGGCTGTGTTTACTTGTTTAATTTCGAATTTTTGAGACTTCAATGTGGCTTTTTGACCTGGGATTATAACCGTTTTTGGTGATGGTTGGTCAGCTATTTGTAATGCTACACTTCCTTCAGTTAACACCGCAAAAGGATCTTGATTGTAGGTGTTCACTAAAAACTGTGTTCCAAGTACCGTTATTTTAAGGTCATTAGTTTGTACTTTAAATGGAGCATCTTTGTTCTCAACTACTTCAAAATAGGCCTCACCATTTAGAAATACTTCTCTATCCTTTCCTGGATGAAAATTTGAGGGAAAGGTAAGTTTAGTGTCGGCATTTAAGTGTACCACAGTACCATCCGATAATACTAAGGTGAAGGTTTTTCCTTTTGGGACATAGATTTCATTATACACTATATCGTTTATGGAGGCATTGTCCTTAAAACTTAGTTGATTTCCCGTTTGGATTGCTATTACATGGCCTTGTTTGTTGGTAATGGTATGATTATCATTTGATTCTAATGATTGTTTTTCGTTTTTGGAATTCGTAATGGTGATACTTTGATCCTCTATAAATAGCTCTTTAGAATTTGTTGGAGTGGTATACCACTTCAGCAATTGTGCGGCACTAATAATGCATATCAAGATGGCTGCATATCGTAGTAAAGGAGTGATTCTTCTTTTTTTCTGCCCCTTCGTGTGTGTTTTTTTGGAGATTTTGTCCCAAAGTTTTCTTTTAAAAGCATCTTTACTATCGTATCCAAGAGATGTTACATCATGGGAGCCTCGTTGGTAAGAATCTAGAAACTTGTGTAATAAAGTTATTTCTTCAGTAGTACATTCGTTGTTGATGTACTTATCGAAAAGCTTATGTATGTTATTTGAATTTAATTCCATTTTTTAAAAAGCAACGTATGATTAGTAAGTACCATAAGTTAACATGTGGTACACTTCCAATGAAGTATTTTTTTGAAAGGAATTAAATTCTGCTACCTATACTTTAGAATTGAGAATTATTTATTCTTTGAATTTCAAGAATTTTTGAACATCCTTGTTTGAGCCAAACAACACCAGTATATCAGTGGCTTCAAGTACCATTTCCGGAGTAACAACTCCTTGAACTTTCCGTTCGGTGTGAGTTTTTCCTAAAATACTTTGTACTTGAATTGGTTTTATAATGGTAAGAACAAGAAGATTAAATTGAGGTCGAAACCCAATTTCTAAAATACTTTTGCCTATATATTCTTTAGGTACATTGGCTTCAATGATGGAATATTGATCACTAAGTTCGAAGGAATCAATTACGTTGTTAAGACATAGCTTTTTAGCCCATCTTTCGGCAGTTTCTTCCTCTGGGTGAACTATTTCATCCACACCTATTGCGTGCAGCACTTTTTCATGGAGAGGATTAATAGCTCTACTGATAAGACGCTTTACCTGAAAGTTTTTAAATAGAGCAGTGGCCATTACGTTTGCACCTTGATCTTCCCCAATGGCAACCACAATCACATCAGTATCTTTAAGGGGTAGGCCAGATACTGTAAACTCATCGGTGGCATCCATACAAATGGTGTGTGAGATGCGTTCTTTATATAAATCCACTTTGGCCATTCGGGTGTCAATTCCAATAACCTCATTTCCTTGAGCTGTAAGTTTTTCGGCTAAAGAGGCTCCAAAGTTTCCAAGTCCAACAACGATATATTTCATGATTTTACAATTAGTTAATGGTAATTTCCTCTGTAGGATAGTTGTAATTTTTATGTTTTTCTTTTTTGAAAAATGCAATTATAATGGAAAGCATGCTCACCCGTCCAATGAACATTATAGCGATAATAACAAGTTTTCCTGTCATACTTAGACTACCTGTTATTCCTAGGCTAAGCCCAACAGTGCTATAAGCTGAAAAACATTCAAAAGCAATGCTTATTAGGGATTTTTCGGGATCTGAAATGGAGATAATTAGCACCCCTGTTCCAATGACAATAAGCGATAAAGAAATAATGGCAAACGCTCGTCGTACCGAACTATCTGCTATTTCTCTTCGAAATACTTCGATACGATCTTTCCCTTTAGCCAGACTAAATATATTAAGAGTAGCGATGGCAAATGTACTGGTTTTTATCCCCCCTCCTGTGGAAGACGGGGAAGCACCAATCCACATAAGAAGAATAACCATCATCAGGGCAGGGAAGGACATAGCAGCGGTATCTATGGAGTTAAAACCGGCAGTCCGTGGAGTTGTTGCCCCAAAAAGAGCTACTACCAATTTTCCAAAGCCATCATGTTCAGCTAGCGTATTACTGTATTCAAGTATATAAAATAAAACAAAACCAATAATAGATAATGAAGCAGTGGTAATAAGGGTTATTCTACTATTTAAATTTAATACCCAGGGTTTAAATTGCTGTTTTTTCTTTTTGAAAATAGTAGCGATACGATATTTTAGATAATTTTTAATATTCACAACAATAGGGAAACCAAGACCACCCAATACAAATGTGCAAATAAGTACTAACTGTAAGGAATAATTAAATCTAAAACCACCTTCGTATAAACTATTAGGGAGTGTTGAGAATCCGGCATTGCAAAATGCAGATATAGCATGAAAGGCGGAAAAATATAATTGTTCGAAGGAGGAATTAAAATGTTGACTATCTATAGTCGTATAAATTAAGATGGCGGCAATAAATTCAATTCCAAATGTGATCAATAAAATGTATTTTAAAAGTGAGAAAACCTCGCCTAACTTTTTGGAATTGGTCATGTCACTTAACACAAGATGGTTTTCATAGGAGGATACTCCTTTAAAGAAATAGCTGAAGTAGCTTGCGAAGGTAAGAATTCCTAATCCTCCAATTTGAATGAGAGCTACAATAATTGTTTGGCCAAAAAGGGTAAAATAACTGCCGGTATCTACCACAATAAGTCCTGTTACACAGACAGCACTGGTAGCCGTGAATAAGGCATTGGTAAATGATATGCCTTGATAGGTAGCATTTGGAAGCATTAATAACAAGGCTCCAAGCAGAATAACGGTAAGAAAGCTGATCACAAACAGCTGGGCTGGGTTTAGGATTGTGCGCTTATAGTTCATTTTTAATTCAGAGAATTCTCTGATAAAAGAGAAAAATACGGCAAGGTTTATCCATATGTCATCGTAGAATATGGAGTGTAAATGTTCTTGCCAAGCCTTCGATACATGTAAGTATACCGCAGTTAAGGTAAAAAGGATACTTCCAATATCGAACAGAACTACTGATAATTTGAATTCTCTATGGGTAGTTAAGTAACGCAAAACGGTCGCCAACATACCCATTGCTAGAACTATAAAATAAAAAACGTTTAATAGCCATTGGGTTTGTTCGGATTGTGAAAAACCGAGATCAGCAATAAAAGCTAGAATCCCTAATAGACTCATTACAAAGGCAGTATAATGGATGTATTTAAAATCAATCATAGAAGAGGAGTTGAAAAAGTAAAATGGATGTTTGTCTACCTACGACTGTACCAAGGTGGATCCAAATTGAATCTATAAATGACAAGGTTAGTATGGAAGTGGATGGTATTCCTTTTTGAAGGTGTCACCCATCTAAGCATTTTCATGTGGATATATTTATGTCAAAAAATCCATGAGCTAGTAAAACATCAAGCAACATGAGTGGGACCTAAAGTATAGTTTAAAGGTACAATAATTAGGATGGAAATTACTACTCCATTACAAAAATTCAGAATTTGTCTAGGTGATATCTGATTTTTTATTCTTTAACATTCTGTGTATCAATATCATTTTTAATGTTGACATTAAAATTTAATAACATTTAAAAACAATTTTTTACCTTTCGTTAAAGTTTAAACCAAATACTGTTTTGATTTTTAGATTCCCCAACATTTCAAGTCATATTTTATATAATATAGTAAAACTAGTACTGTATACTTTCTTTCTATGTGTAAGTCCTAATGTCTTAGGACAGCATACCCCTTATTTTCAAAATTATGCACTTTCTGGTTACGGAGCAGGCAATCAAAATTGGGGAATATCCAAAGGTGATAATGGAAAACTATACACTGCTAATAATAATGGATTATTAGAATATGATGGTTTAAAATGGACTTTATATCAATTGCCGAATAAGACTACCCTTCGTTCCGTATTGGTACATGATAACCTTGTGTATACTGGGTCGTATGAAGATTTTGGGTATTGGAAAAAAGACAAGAAGGGAGTATTGCAATATACCTCTTTGACCACTTCAATACGAGAGTCAATCACCATTAATGATGAAATCTGGCAGATTGTGCCCTACAAGGAAACTATTGTTTTTAGGTCATTTTCAAGTTTATATATCTATCACAATGACGGAAGTATCAAAAAACTTACACCTCCTTCCGTTATTATGTCTTGTAATATAGTTAATGATGAATTTTACCTTTCTACATTACAACACGGTATCTATAAAATTGAAAATGAAGAATTACAGCCTTACTTCTTTCATGAACTTTTAGTAGATGCAAAAGTAATAGCAGTATCTAGCTATAATGATAAATTATTAGTGAGTACTTCATTAAAAGGAAGTTATTTTATTGAAAAAGATAAACTGATAGGGACCAACTTTACGGTCAATAAAGCAATAATTGCCCATCAACTAAATAGTTTTAGCACCCTTAATGATGGGCGAATGGTTTTTGGGACTATTAAAGATGGAATCTATATTACCGACAAGCATGGTACTGTCTTATCTCACTTAAATAAAGAAAATGGACTGAGTAATAACACAGTTCTAGCCATGCATGTGGAACCTGATAATAAAGTATGGCTTGGGTTGGACAATGGGATTTCCTTTGTGGATCTAAGTAGTCATAATTATTTCTTTAATGATATTTCAGGGAGGTTAGGAGCAGTATATGATGTAGTAAAGTTTAAAGATACCCTATACATTGGAAGCAATACTGGGTTGTTTTATCTCGATAGCAATAATGCACTTCAATTTGTGGAAGGCTCTCAAGGTCAAGTGTGGGACTTAGAAATAATTGAAGGACAATTGTTCTGTGGACATAATAACGGGACCTATATAGTGGAAGGATTTACACTGAAAGAAATAAGTCCATTTACAGGAGGTCTGACTATTAAAAAGGTTCCGGAGAAATCCAATTTGTATATTCAGGGGGCGTATACAGGATTAATTCGGTTTTCTAAAAATGACTTAAACTGGAATGCAAAACATTTAGGAGGCACTTCCATGTTAGCACGTTATCTCGTATTTGAAGACAGAAACCAAGTTTGGGTATCACATGCATATAAGGGATTGCATAAGGTAACTCTAGGTTCAAATTATGATACGATAACTTCGGTAAAAAGTTATAAAGACAAGGGCATTTGGTCCAATTTTAATGTGAGTGTTCATCAAATTAAAAAGGATATCTGTTTTAAGAGTAATAATGGTTGGCAAAAGTATGAGCCTTTACAAGATACGATAATACCGTTTGATTTGTTAAATAACAAACTGGGTAAAGATTCGTATATCATTTCAGATTTTGACACTGATTTGTTGGTTGTTAAAACTAAAAATGAGACTATTGAATTTATTTCGTTAACCAATTTGGATAAGGTTTTAATACTCAACAATCAATATTTTAAAGATAGGTTAGTGGTGGGATATGAGCGTGTTTCCTATGTGGGAGATTCCTTGTATGCCTTAAGTTTAATGGATGGTTTTATGCTCATAGATGGTAAGGAGTATCATGAGCACTCCAGTCTACAATTACCTTTATTGGAACAGATTGAAATTAATGATGAGTTAATTGATTTAGGTATTCTTAAGAATCAGACCATTGACTTGGATTATGGAAAGTCTATTAGTTTTTCATTGACTTCAGCCACCTCTGAAAATTACTATCTTGAATATGCATTAGAAGCCGACGGGGAACCATATAAGTGGTATAAGATGAAAGGTGATAAGCTTAAATTAGCAAATTTAAGTTCAGGAGGTTATAAGCTACAGTTTAGGGCTGTCAATGATTTTGGTGAAGCCTCAGAAGTATTCGCCATTCAACTTAATGTATTATATCCTTGGTATAGGGATACGCCAGGGCTCCTGTTGTTTTTCGTATTGGCTGGAATTATTGCGTTGGTATTTTTTGTCCTACATAAACGTAAAATAGCTAAGGAACAACGATTGCTTTCCATGAAATATACTAAGGAACAAGAAGAATTATTGCTACAACAGACATTAGAAAGTGATAGGAAATTGGTAGAATTAAAGAATGAGTCCTTACGCAATGAAGTGAAGTTAAAAAGTAAGCAATTAGCTAATACAGCGATGGCTTTGGTTAAAAAGAATGAGACTTTACTGGAAATAAAGAATGAACTTACCAAGCATAAGGATGAATTTACCAATTACTTTTCATACAAGCGATTGATTAAGAAAGTTGATAATTCAATTGATCACAAGGACGAATGGGAGGTCTTTGAGTTCAACTTTAATCAGGTTCATGAAGAGTTTTTCAATAAATTGAAGGAAAGACATCCTGATTTAACGCATAAGGATTTGAAGGTATGTGCCTATATAAAAATGAATTTATCTACTAAGGAAATTGCCCCTCTAATGAATATCTCTATACGCGGAGTAGAAACAAATAGGTATCGTCTAAGAAAGAAACTGGATTTAGAAAATGACAATTCATTGGTAGATTATTTACAGAATATCTAAAAATAACTGTCTTAAAAACGAATTCCAGCAAATAAATACTACGTCACAACTACGTCATTTAACTAAATTAACAACTATTCTTTTCGCTTTTACATATCTTTAACATGTTGTAAATGCTTGTATTTGTGTTATTTAGCATTTTGACGTATTTAAAATGTAAGTCTGTTTTATACTTCGTTGCAATTACATTTTAATTTAGATTCGAAACATTTCTAACTCAAACACACATGAAAACAAAAATTAATCAATTACTATTTTTTCTATTTGTTTTCTCCATTTCTTATGTGAGTGCACAGCAAATTGTTGTTGAGGGAACGGTAAAAAGTTCTGAAGACAATATGCCTGTGCCTGGTGTCAATGTCGTTGTAAAAGGTACAACTCGTGGCACCAGCACTGATTTTGATGGTAAGTATACCATTTCGGTTGCATCTGGAGAAACGCTAGAATTCAGTTACGTAGGTTTTAAAACCGTTGATGTAGTCATCAACAATCAGAGAAGATTAGATATTGTCCTGCAGGCAGATGTAGCTGCCCTTGATGAGGTAGTTGTTATCGGGTTTGGAACGCAAAAGAAATCAGATCTTACAGGTGCCGTTTCAAGTATTAAGTCTGTGGAGTTATTAAAGCAACCAGCAGTTAATGCCGTGCAATCAATCCAGGGGAAATTATCTGGGGTGAATATTATTAACACTAATGCTCCTGGTAGTAGTCCCAATGTAATCATTAGGGGAACAGGTACAGCAGCCGCTGGTACCAATGTTTTATACGTTGTAGATGGTATTCAAATGCGTGATATTGCAAACATCAACCCTGCAGATATCGAAACCATGGACGTTCTAAAGGATGCTGCCTCAGCCTCTATATATGGTATGGATGCTGCCAATGGAGTGATTATAATTACTACCAAAAAAGGTAAAGATGGGAAAATGAAAATCAGTTTAGATTCCTATTATGGAGCAAAATCTACATTGAATGCAGTTGAAATGGCTAATGCAAGTCAATATGTGGAGTACTTTAATCAAAATAGAGCAAGTTTAGGTTTGACTACCTTTCTTTCAGAAAATCAACCATACGACACAGATTGGTATAAGGCTTTGACAGATGTAGGGTTTACCAATAGCAACAATATGGCATTGTCTGGGGCAAGCGATATGTATAATTATTACTTTAGTTTTAATAATTATAATGAAGATGGTATTCTAAAAAACAATGAATACAATCGAAATACATTAAGAAGTAACAATACGATAAAGCTTTTGGATGATCGTTTGAAGTTTACTTCAAATCTAAGTGCTTCATTTGTAAAGGCTACTCCTAAGCCTTTTAGTGCTTTTGACGGAGCCTATAGACAAGCCCCTGTTATCCCTGTGTATTACCCAAGTGGTCAATTTGGTATGCCATTTTGGAATCAAACAACAGGAATAGCTACCTATGAGGGAGCTCCTGGAGAAATTGTTGGTTCTTTAAACTCAATAGGGAATCCAGTTTCATCCGTATTTTTTGCAAATGAAAAAAATTCAGGAACAGACCTACAAGGAGTATTTGAAGGAGAGTTAAAAATAACAGACTACTTAAAGGCAACTTCTCGTTTTGCTGCATCAAAGTCTTTTACACAGTCTCGAATTTTTAATGATACAAGAGGAAGATGGCTAGCCGCTGATCCAACTAGAACCAATGCTGATTTTGATCAATTTAAGGCGAATAATCCTACCTCTACTAACTATACTGAAAACAGTTTGTCATTTAGTAAATATGAATCCTACAGATATAATTGGGACAGTTATTTAACCTTTGATAAAATGTTTAATGAAAAGCATTCAGTAAATGCGGTAGCTGGTATAACAAGAGGTATGAGAAATCAAAGTACTGAGGTGTATATGCAAGGGTATGATGTGCCATTACAAGAACAATATTGGAGTATAAACTATACTACAAGTGATTATGAAAGAACAGTAAGACAATCGTACAGCACACCTATTAAGCAACTTTCTTATTTTGGTCGTTTGCAGTATAATTTTGATTCCAAATATTATGCTCAAGTGAATTTTAGACGAGACGGTGTAAGTACTTTTAAGAACCAGTCAGATCAATATACTGGAACTGATTATTTTGGAAATTTCCCATCTTTTAGTTTAGGTTGGACTATTTCCAAAGAAAATTTCTTTGCTGACGTTGATTTTATTGACTTCCTTAAATTAAGAGGAGGTTGGGGAAGATTAGGAAACTCGGAAGTTGATTTCAATGTGTATAGTTTTATCACAAATACAGGATCAAGTAATGTAAATTATACTTTTGGTCCAAATCAAGATTTATTTTTAGGAGCTGGTTTAGGTAGAGAAATTAAACCTATTTCCTGGGAGGTTACAGAAGAAACCAACATAGGGTTTGATTTTGCAATGGTAAAATCAAAGTTATCAGGAGCGTTTAACTACTATAGTAGAAATACTAATAATGCCATTTTGTTGGTTAAACCAGTATTAAGTTCACCAGGAACAGAGGATTATTTTGATCACGGTGCGGAGGTAACCAACAAAGGTGTGGAGATTGAGTTAAACTGGAAAGATTCAGTTTCTGAAGATTTTTCGTATAACGTAGGAGTTGTTTATTCGAATAACAAAAATAATGTTGAGAACGTAAAATCTGCCTATGATGGACAAATTGGGGGAAGCCTAGGGAATGGTCAAATTACCAAACGTCTTCAAGAAGGACAGCCTTTGTATGCATGGTGGATGTATGAAGTAGATGGCGTATGGCAAAACCAAGATGAAATTGACAACAACGCTTCTATTGGAGGAGCAAGACCTGGACATCTTCGATACAAGGACCAAAATAATGATGGAATAATCGATGATAAGGATAAAAAATTCTTTGGATCATTTATGCCAACGTATAATGTAGGTATTAATCTTGGTGCAAATTATAAGAATTTTGATTTAGTTATAGAGGGGTATGGTGCCGGAGGAAATAAAGTGTATAATGGACTTAAAGGTACTCGAATTGATGGTGGTGAGAATATCACATCAGATGTATATCATTCTAGATGGACTGGAGAAGGATCAACAAACTTACATCCAGGAGCAAATAGAGATTCATACGCTTCAACATATTATTTAGAAGATGGTGATTATTTTAGAATCAACAATATAACCATTGGATATACCTTGAATAATGCGTTTGATTACGTATCAAGAATTAGAGTATATGCAACAGCACAAAATCCATTCTTATTTACTAAGTATAGTGGATTTACTCCAGAGATTGTTGGTAGATCATCTGATAGAGCTGGTATAGAGCTTTCTGCGTATCCAATTACTAAGACTTTCTTGTTTGGTGTTAACATTGAATTGTAAAAAATAACTCAAAGAGTATGAAAATTAAATTTTTAAAAATAGGACTTATCTTAACTGGACTTTCCTTTATGGTAAGTTGTAGCGAAGATTTTTTAGATGTTGACAGTAGAGACAGTCTTGAAGCTGAAGATACTGAGAATGTAACTCCGGAGGAAATGGTTACCGGAGTATATGGAATGCTTACTGAGTGGGATTATGCTTTTTCCTATCTAGGAATTACTGAAATCATTTCTGATAATGCCGATAAAGGAAGCTCGCCTACTGATACAGGAGGTGATAAGCACCTTTTGGATGGATTGACTCATAACACCTCTAGTGGTTCTATTTCTGCAATGTGGACACGTTGGTATAAAAGTGTTGGAAGGGCTTCCATTGCTATTGATTATACAGAGAACTATGCTTTAGAAAATGAAGCTTATAAGAATAGGCTTATTGGAGAGGCAAAGTTTTTAAGAGCTCTTAATTATTTTTGGTTGGTAAGATCTTTTGGAGATGTACCACTGCAACATATTGATTATGCAGTTCGAGCACCTAAATCAGATGTGTATGCTTTTATCGAACAAGATCTTTTAGATGCCATTGACGCACTACCATTGAAGAGTGATTATGACGCAGATGACTTGGGAAGAGCTACCAAAGGAGCAGCCCAAGGATTACTGGCAAAGGTGTATATGTATCAGGAAAAGTGGCCTGAGGCTTATGCCATGACTACTGCGGTTATTAATTCTCAAGAGTATAATTTACATTCTAATTATGCAGAGCTTTGGAGAGCTTCACAAGAAAATGGTATTGAATCCCTTTTTGAAGTGCAAGCTCGTGGTGTAGCAATTGCACACGGTGTTCAACAGTATTCTCAAACACAAGGAGCTCGCGGAACCAGTGGATGGGGATGGGGTTTTAATACACCTTCTCAGAATTTAATGGATGCTTTTGATGCCGAAGGAGATGCTATCAGAAAAAATGCAACGATTATTTTCCCAGGAGAGACGTTATGGGATGGGCGATTTGTCAGCACTTCAGTAGAGAACATTGGTTATAATGAGAAAGCATATTCGAGTAATAATGCAGGAGCTTCAGACGGGGATAAAAACGTTCGTATTTTACGATTTGCTGAAATTCTTTTAATTCGAGCTGAGGCAGCCATACATACAGGTGCCGACGCAGCTACCCCATTAAATTTGGTTAGAGAAAGAGTTGACTTAGATCCAATAGCTAATCCGACATTGCAAGATGTATGGAAAGAAAGAAGACTTGAATTAGCATTTGAACATGACCGTTGGTTCGATTTGATTAGAACTGGTCAAGCATCACAGGCAATGACAGCTAATGGTAAGACATTTGTTATAGGCAAGCATGAATTGTTTCCTATTCCAAATAATCAGCTGATCCAAACTCCAGATATGGGACAAAATCCTGAGTGGTAGTTTTATCTCTTAATGAGTAGGCTTGGGGTTTCACTCCAAGCCTACTCATATTATCCTATTAATACCTACAAATACCTTACAGATGAAATATGTATATTGTCTGCTTGGAGCTGCATTTTTGGCTTCAGGCTGTCATAATATTACCAAGAGTGCAAGCTCAAAAGTACCTTCGAAAGGAACTTCTTCCTCGAATACAATCACTGTTGATCCATTATTGGATACCTTACAAAGACAAACTTTCGAATACTTTTGGAGTGGTGCTGAAGAAAATTCAGGTCTGGCCCGAGAACGAATTCATATGGATGGAGTGTATCCACAAAATGATCAAGATATTATTACTACGGGTGGATCGGGATTTGGAATGATGGCTATTCTTATAGGGGTTAAAAATGGATATATTACTCGAGCACAAGCTTTAGAACGATTTGAAAGAATAGTAAACTTTTTAGAAAAAGCAGATCGTTTTCATGGCGTATGGCCACATTGGCTTAATGGAAAAACAGGGAAGGTAAAGCCTTTTTCAAAGAAGGATAATGGAGGGGATTTGGTAGAAACTGCATTTTTAATTCAAGGATTACTAACGGTTTCTGAATATTTTAAAGAGGGTTCAACTCGTGAACAAAATATAAGTCTACGGATTGAAAAATTATATGATGAAGTAGAATGGGATTGGTATACCAGAGGTGAAGATGTATTGTATTGGCATTGGTCACCTGAGTATGAATGGGAAATGAACTTTCCTGTAAGCGGTTACAATGAATGCCTAATTATGTATGTACTGGCAGCTTCTTCAAGAACGCATAGCATAACACCCCAGGCCTATCATAAAGGGTGGGCAATGTCTGGAAAAATCGCTAACAGCACTACCTATTATGACTTACCAACAGTTCTTAACTATTATGGGAACGATTCGGTTCCTACAGGTCCATTATTCTGGTCTCATTATTCGTACTTAGGTTTAAATCCTAAGGGACTAAAGGATACCTATGCAGATTATTGGCAACTTGTGCAAAATCATGCACTTATACATTATAAATACGCCATTGATAATCCTAAGGGATATAAAGGGTATGGTAAAAATCAATGGGGGATGACCTCTAGTTATTCTATGAAAGGATATGCTGGACATAGACCAGGGTTAGATTTAGGTGTTATATCACCCACAGCAGCATTATCTTCTATTGCCTATACTCCAAAGGAATCAATGCAAATGATAAAATATTTATACCAGCAGGCTGACTCACTTGTAGGGCCATATGGACCTTATGATGCCTATAGTCATGAAAATAACTGGTATACAAAACGATATTTAGCCATAGATCAAGGCCCCATTGTTGTAATGATAGAAAATTATAGAAGTGGAATGATTTGGGATCTTTTTATGGGAAGAGAAGACATACAAACGGGCCTAAAAAAACTAGGTTTCCAAAGTCCATATTTTAACTAATGAAGAAGATTTTATACATAATATGTGGTGCTAGTCTTATTCTTTTTGGATGCTCAAAAAGTGAGATTAAACCACCAACCGTTCCTGATGGAGAGAAACCTGTGCCACCGCCACTAGTAAAGCAAATTTCAGATGAGGCACTTTTAGATTATGTGCAGGCCCAAACCTTTAAATATTTTTGGGATTTGGCAGAGACCAATTCTAAAGCTGCTAGGGAACGTTATGTGTCGGGCTCACCCGGCCAAAGCAGTAATGTGGTTGCAACTGGAGGATCTGGATTTGGTTTGATGGCTATTTTAGTAGGAATAGAAAGAGGGTTTGTTACCCGTGCAGAGGCAGTTTCTAGATTACAAACTATTTTGGAGTTTTTCGAGAATGCCGATCGTTTTCATGGAGCTTGGCCACATTGGCTTGATGGAAATACAGGTAACGTATTGCCTTTTAGTACAAGAGATAATGGAGCGGATCTGGTAGAAACTAGCTTTTTAGTCCAAGGCCTTATCTGTATTCAGGAGTATTTTAAAAATGGGACCTTGGAAGAAAAATTAATTTCCCAAAAAGCGGAGGTTTTATGGAAAGGTGTGGAGTGGGATTGGTTTACCAATGAACAAAATAAACTTTTATGGCATTGGTCACCCACGTATAATTTTGATATTAATTTAGGAATAACGGGGTATAATGAATGTCTGATTACCTATGTTTTGGCAGCCGCCTCCCCTGACCATTCTATAACTGCAAATGTGTATAAAGAAGGTTGGGCACGCAATGGAAGTATGGTAGCCACAAATTCAAAGTATGGTTATCCGTTACTAGTAAAACATGCTGGTAACCAAGAATATGGGGGGCCACTTTTCTGGTCTCATTATTCGTACTTGGGATTGGACCCACGTAATCTCGCGGATCAATACGCTGACTATTGGGAAGTAAATGTTAATCATACCAAGATTAATTATTCCTATTGTGTAGAAAATCCTTCTGATAGGCCTTATTACGGGTCTTATTGTTGGGGACTTACTGCTAGTTACACTATGGGAGCTAATGGAGGACTTAGTTATGCAGCACATTCTCCAAGTCAGGACTATGGGGTGATTTCACCAACTGCAGCAGTGAGTGCCATTAATTATACACCTGAAGAGTCTCTCAATGCCATGCATTTCTTCTATAATCAAAGAAATATATTAGTTGGAGAAGCAGGATTCTATGATGCCTTCAAACCTAGTTTGAGTAATTTTTGGGTGGCTAAGGCCTATTTGGCTATTGATCAAGGCCCTCAGATAATTATGATAGAGAACTACAGATCAGGCTTGCTTTGGAATTTGTTTATGCAAAACGAGGATGTTCAAAATGGACTGAACAAATTAGGGTTCACCTATTAATATTTTTAAGTTATGAAATCGATAAAAATTATTGCCTTAGTATGTGTACTTACGCTTGTAAATAGGCTTGGAGCTCAAGAATTGTATGACTCAGATGTACTGATACAAGGGAAAGATACTTTGAAGTATCGTATTATGTATCCAAAGGATTTTTCTAAAGATAAACAGTATCCCTTGGTTTTATTTTTACATGGAGCCGGAGAAAGAGGAAATGATAATCAAAGACAACTCACGCATGGTAGTGCTCTTTTTGCCAGCCAGGAGAATAGAGAATCGTTTCCAGCCATTGTAATTTTTCCGCAATGTGTTCCTGAAAGTTATTGGTCTAACGCAAAGGTCGATCGCACTTCCTATCCAATTTCTCTTGAATATCCATTAAATGAGCCACCTACTAAGTCATTACAGTTGGTATTGGATCTTATGGATGACATCACTACTAAACCATATGTAAATGCCAATCAGGTATATGTTGGAGGACTTTCGATGGGAGGAATGGGAACCTTTGAAATATTGTCAAGAAGACCTGATATGTTTGCGGCAGCTATAGCTATTTGTGGAGGTGGAAATCCTGAATTGGCGCAAAATTATGCCACTAAAACAGCCATGTGGGTCTTTCATGGCGCTAATGATAATGTTGTTGCTCCACAATTGTCTTTAGAGATGGTGAACGCTATCTTGAATTATGGAGGAAAACCAAATTTTACTTTATATGCCAAGGATAATCACAATAGCTGGGATTCAGCTTTTGCCGAACCCGAGTTGTTGTCTTGGCTTTTTTCTAATTCAAAAAAATAACATATGAAAAACGGAATGAGAACACTTGCAGCAGTACTATTAACTGTTTCGTTGTTTGGATGTCAAGACAAGCAGCTAAGTACATCGGCCGAGAATCCCTTTGAAAAAAAGGTAGACTCTATTTTAGCCTTGATGACCTTGGAAGAAAAATTAGGACAACTGAACCTTCCTTCTTCTGGAGATATTACTACAGGACAGGCCCAAAGCTCAGATATAGCTAAAAAGATAGAAGAAGGTAAAGTAGGAGGTCTTTTTAATATAAAATCAGTTGAGAAGATTCGTGAAGTACAGCGAATTGCTGTTGAAAAGAGCCGGTTGAAAATTCCTTTGATTTTCGGGATGGATGTAATCCACGGCTATGAGACTACCTTTCCTATTCCTTTAGGATTATCAGCCTCATGGGATATGGAAATGATTGAAAAGACGGCAAGAATGGCCGCTCAGGAGGCTACTGCTGACGGAATCAACTGGACATTTTCACCAATGGTGGATGTCTCAAGAGATCCTCGTTGGGGACGCGTATCTGAAGGAAATGGTGAAGACCCATTTTTAGGTGGTGAAATTGCAAAAGCTATGGTACATGGGTATCAAGGGAGTGATTTAACTGCGGATAATACCATGATGTCTTGTGTAAAGCATTTTGCACTTTATGGCGCTCCAGAAGGCGGTCGCGATTATAATACGGTAGATATGAGCCGTATTCGTATGTACAATGAGTATTTATATCCTTATAAGGCCGCTGTAGATGCAGGAGTAGGTTCGGTAATGGCATCGTTCAATGAAATAGATGGCATTCCTGCAACCGGTAACCGTTGGTTATTGACAGAGTTATTACGTGACGATTGGGGCTTTAATGGTTTTGTAGTGACTGATTATACTGGAATTAATGAGATGATTGAGCATGGTATGGGTGATTTGCAGCAAGTTTCTGCATTAGCTCTAAAGGCTGGTTCAGATATGGATATGGTGGGTGAAGGCTTTTTAACAACGCTTAGCAAATCATTAGAGGAAGGAACTCTTAGTATAGACGTGATTGATACTGCTGTTAAACGCATATTGACGGCAAAGTATCAATTGGGATTATTTGATGATCCTTACAAATATTGTGATGTATCAAGACCTGAGAAAGAGGTGTTCACAGCGGAAAATAGAGCTTTCGCTCGAAAGGTTGGGGCCGAATCAATGGTTTTAATGAAAAATGATAATAACCTACTTCCACTTAAAAAGGAAGGAACAATAGCCTTAGTTGGGCCATTGGCCAACACGGCTGTAAACATGGCTGGTACTTGGAGTGTGGCTACAAAACAAGATAAGTCCAATCCATTATTGGAAGGATTAAAGACAGTTGTTGGAGACAATGCAAAGGTTCTTTATGCCAAAGGAAGTAATGTTGATTACGATTTAGAATTTGAAAAGAATGTAACCATGTTTGGTAAAGCCATACCAAGAGATGGTAGAACTGATAAGCAATTATTGGATGAGGCTGTGGCTATTGCTAAACAATCTGATGTGGTTATTGCAGCCATCGGTGAAACTGCTGAAATGAGTGGTGAAAGTAGTAGTCGTACTAATTTAGAAATACCTCAGGCACAAAAGGATCTTTTAAATGCACTTTTAAAAACTGGGAAGCCGGTAGTAGTAGTATTATTCACAGGTAGACCACTGGTGTTAACCGAGGAAAGCAAAAATGTACCTGCTATTTTAAATGTTTGGTTCCCTGGAAGTGAAGCCGGTTTAGCCATTTCAGATGTTTTATTTGGAGATGTCAACCCTTCTGGTAAATTGTCTGCTACTTTCCCTAGAAATGTAGGTCAGGTTCCTATTTTCTATAATCATAAGAATACGGGTCGTCCATTGAATCATGAGAAAACTGAAAATTGTCAATTTGAAAAGTTCCGTTCGAATTACCTAGACGTGTGTAATACACCTTTGTATCCTTTTGGGTATGGGTTAAGTTATACCACCTTTGATTATGCACAGGTGAAGTTAAATTCACAAAACATGTCAAAAAATGGTTCTATAGGGGTGTCTGTAGATGTAACTAATTCAGGTAATTATGACGGTAAGGAGGTAATTCAGTTGTATATTCGTGATTTAGTAGGTTCTGTTACCAGACCTGTTAAAGAGTTGAAAGGATTTCAAAAAGTTTCCTTCAAAAAAGGAGAAACTAGAACGATCACCTTCACCATTACTGAAGAAGACTTGAAGTTCTATAATTACGATTTAAATTTTGTTGCTGAGCCAGGTGAATTTCAGGTATTTGTTGGTACCAATTCAGATACCAAAAATATGGCCACATTTACATTAACTGATAACTAATATCTCATGAAAATAGTATCCTTACTTTTCTTATGCATTATGTCTCAAATTACCTTTGGACAAGAGCTATTTTCACCTTCAAAGAAGGTAGCTGTAAGATTTGAGCTTACCAGTTCAGGTGAGCCAATATACTCGGTGTTATATGAAGGAAAGGAAGTGATAAAACCTAGTAAATTGGGGATATTGTTGAAGGATGGTACCCGTCTTTCAAAAGATTTTAATACCATAGACAGTCAAATAAAGGCTGTCGATGAAACTTGGAGTCCTGTATTAGGAGAACAATCCAACATAAGGAACCAGTATAATGAAAAGTCATTTTTTCTTGTTCAAAAAGGGTCCAATAAAAAGCTAACTATAGTTTTTAGAGCCTACAATGAAGGAGTGGCTTTTCGTTATGAGTTCCCCTTTGAAAAACAGGTTGATTATTTTGTGATATCAGATGAACTCACTCAATTTAAACTAACAGGGGATCATAAAACATTTTGGATACCGGGGGATTATGATAGTCAGGAATATCCATATATGGAAACCTTATTTTCTGAAATAGATAATAATAAGGTTGTAATGGATAATGGTATAGCCTTAAAATCTATTAAAAGTAGATTTAGAGTACAGTCACCTTTGATGATGAAATCTACCAAGGGAGTATATCTCAATATTTTTGAAGCAGCAGTAGTTAATTATCCTGTTATGCATTTGGATGTGGATACCTCAGATTTTACATTGGTATCTAATTTGACCCCTAATGCAATTGGTGATAAGGCGTATCTTAGAACACCTTCAGTAACTCCTTGGAGAACCATCATGGTTAGTAGAGATGCTCGAGATATTGTAGCCTCTAAGCTTATATACAATCTTAATGAGCCAAATAGAATTGAAGATGTTTCCTGGATTAAGCCTATGAAGTATGTAGGTATTTGGTGGGAAATGCATGTAGGGAAATCAACTTGGGATTACGCGGGTAGCCAAAATGCTCAAAACGCTCAAAATCAAGATTTGATACCTTCAGGTAAGCATGGAGCTACCACTGAAAATACGAAGCGATATATTGATTTTGCCGCAACACATGGTTTTGATGGTGTTTTAGTAGAAGGCTGGAATGTTGGTTGGGAAGATTGGTTCGGAAACTGGAAAGAAGATGTGTTCGATTTTTTAACACCTTATCCAGATTTTGATTTGGATGAGGTCACCAAATATGCCCAATCAAAGGGTGTGAAAATGATTATGCATCACGAGACTTCAGGATCAGTGGGCAATTACGAAAGACATCTGGATAGGGCAATGGATCTTATGAAAAAACACCAGTATCCAGCTGTTAAAACGGGGTATGTTGGAAGAATTATTCCTCGTGGAGAATATCATGACGGTCAAGCTATGGTGAACCATTTTAATTTTGTTGCCCAGCGCATGGCTGATAATAAACTGTTACTTAACTCACATGAAAGTACCAGGCCAACGGGCTATAGTAGAACTTATCCTAACTTTTTTGCGTCTGAAGCTGCCAGAGGAAATGAATTTAATGCATGGAGTAATGGAAACCCACCCATGCATGAAACCATTTTACCCTTCACCCGCTTATTAGGTGGAGCTATGGATTATACCCCTGGTATTTTTGAAATTAAAATGAGTATTTATGATGCCTCTAAAAAAGAACAGGTACAAACGACTCTTGCTAAACAATTAGCATTGTATGTAACCATGTATTCTCCTTTACAAATGGCCGCAGATTTACCGGAAAACTATGAGAGGTATTTGGATGCATTTCAATTTATAAAGGATGTTCCTTTAGACTGGCAGGAATCTAGGTATCTTGAAGCAGAACCTGGAGATTATATTACGGTAGTTCGAAAGGATAAAAACTCGGAAAATTGGTTCTTAGGAGCTATTACTGATGAACATTCTCGTACTACTGATATTCAATTGGATTTTTTGACTCCTGGTAAAAAATACAAAGCAACTATCTATCGAGATGGAAAAAAGGCCCATTGGAAGGAAAATCCTAAAAGTTACGAGATTCAATCACTTACCGTGTCCCATAAGACTAAGTTGAAATTAAAGCTAGCAAACGGAGGAGGTACGGCCATAAGTTTTGAATTGTTGAACAACTAATTTTTACGTGCATGAAACCTATTGTCAGTCTATTTATTATTTGTTTTTCATTAGTAGGGTTTTCTCAAACAGTAGACACCTATACCTACACTGTTAAAGGGATGGATACTTTAAAGTTGGATGTTTATACTCCTGAAGATATTCTTCCAGATGAGCGGCTTCCTGTACTTTTATGGATGCACGGAGGTGGTTTTTCTATAGGTTCAAGAGATTTTATAGACGATGCGGAGCTTTGTAAATATGCGGCACAGAATGGGTATATAGGAATTTCAATATCCTATAGGCTTTTGCGTAAAGGGACCACAACTGGTTTTGGATGTGACTGTCCAAAGGAAGAAAAAATGGAAACTTTTAAGCAGGCTGCTATTGATTATTTAGATGCGGCCGCTTTTGTGGTGGCTAATGCGGAGCAATTAAAGATTGACCCAAGGTATATTATTGCTGGAGGAAGTAGTGCAGGTGCTGAAGGGACACTCAATGCAGTTTTTATGCGTGAGTATTTTGTTGACCATTTGGAAAAATATCAAGATGTACAATTTGCTGGAATTTTTTCATGTGCAGGTGCTGTGGTGAATGCGCAATACATTACTAAGAATAATGCCATTCCAGGGGTGTTTTATCATGGTACTAGTGATGGATTGGTACCTTATGGGACGGCATCACATCATCTTTGTGCTCCTGAGAAACCTGGCTATTTGATATTGGATGGTGCCAATGTTATAGTGGATAAATTGGAATCTTTTGAAATGCCATTTTATGTACACATTGTGAAGGGTGGTGGACATGAGGTTTCTGCCATTCCATTTACAGAACTGGACAAAGTATTTGGTTTTTTTAATCAGACTGTATTAGGTAATGAGGTTATTCAAACAAAGGTTATAAAAACAAAAAGAGAATGAAGCAGCGGTATTTTGGCATCCTATTGCTATTGTTGTATTTGGTAGGGTGTAAGCAGAAAGAGTCAATAGTGGTTTCGGAATCTACACTTGAGCAACGTCCAAATATAATTTATATTATGGCTGATGATCATGCCAAACAGGCCATTAGCGCTTATGGACATGCTGTTGGAAGATTAGCTCCCACACCTAATATTGATAGAATCGCAAAGGATGGCGCCTTGTTTGAAAATAATTTCTGCACAAATTCTATATGTGGCCCCAGTAGGGCGGTGGTACTCACCGGTAAGTTTAGTCATCGCAATGGTTTTCGGATGAATGGAAATGTATTTGATGGGAATCAGCAAACCTTTCCTAAAATACTACAGAAGGCTGGCTACACAACCGCATTGGTGGGGAAGTGGCATTTGCATGGATTGCCTCAAGGGTTTGATGATTGGAAAATAATAGAAGATCAGGGGCATTATTACAATCCAACCTTTATTTTTCCAGGGAAAAATGGTAAGCAAGCCGATACATTGGATATAGAAGGGTATGCTACTGATATCATTACGGAACAGGCAATTACCTTTTTAGATAAAGCCAAATCAGGAAAGAAGCCGTTTATGTTAATGGTTCATCACAAGGCACCTCACAGAAATTGGATGCCTGCATTACGTCATGTTAATAAATATGATTCCATTGTTTTTCCTTTACCAGATACTTATTTTACTAATCATACAGGTTCCCTAGGTTCCAAAGAACAACTACAAACCATTTACAAGGATATGTATGAAGGTCATGATTTGAAAATGACCAAGGAAAAAGGTAGTTCAGAACTGGCTTGGAATCCATGGACTAACGATTTTGATAGAATGAATGCAGCACAGCGTAAGGAGTGGGACCACGCGTATGCAGCAAAAAATGATGCCTTTCATACAGCGAACCTTTCCGGCAGGGAATTGGCAGAGTGGAAGGGCCAACGATATCTTCAAGAGTATTTGGCTACCATTGCCTCTTTGGATGAAGGAGTGGGTAAGATTTTAGATTATATCCGTCAAAATGGAATGGAGAAAAACACCATTGTCATTTACACTACCGACCAAGGTTTTTATCTGGGTGAAAAGGGGTGGTTTGATAAACGGTATATGTATGAAGAATCATTGGCAATGCCTCTTTTAGTCAAATATCCTGGACATATTACACCTGGTTCAAGAATTTCCGCATTGACTCAAAATCTGGATTTTGCAGAAACATTCTTGGATTATGCCGGGGTTGCTATACCTGAGGACATGCAAGGAAAATCGTTACGTCCTTTATTAGAAGGAACTGTAAATCATGACGATTTTAGAGAGGCGGTATATTATCACTATTATGATTATCCCGCTTTTCATATGGTTAAAAAGCACTACGGTATCCGAACTAAAAGGTACAAGCTTATGCATTTTTATGATGATATTGATACCTGGGAATTATATGATTTAGAAGAAGATCCAAAGGAAATTCACAATCAGATTGATAACCCTGCCTATGTGAGTATTAAAGAGGAGTTAGTACGTAAACTTGCGGAGTTGCAATCACATTATAAAGTGACCGATCAAGAATTTACTCCAGCTCCTATACAACAGGTAAGGGATGCCTATAAAAATTTTGAACGTTTACGAGGTCAGGGAGGTACTAAGTACGATCCGGTAACAGACAAAGACACTAAATTATAAGTAAAAAAGAAAAGTAAACAGTTTGAGTAATTGATGCCCAATGGCAAATAATATAAATATGTATCGATTCCCTATCGATTTCTTAACATGTTTGATTTTCAAATTAATGAGCAATTTTAAAGAAATGAAAAAAGCACTTGCCCTAGTAGGATTGTTAGGAGTTATTTCCTGCAATACTAATAATCAGGATACACCTGCCGTAGTTGGTGACAACACAGAAGGTATTCGAGATTACAAAACGTACTGTAATCCAATAGATATAGATTATTCCTATATGTCCCATTACAGAGCCGAGAATAAGGTTTCTTACCGATCAGGTGCGGACCCAGCAGTGGTAAATTTTAAGGGACGTTATTATATGTTTGTTACTCGTTCACATGGGTATTGGGCCTCTGACGATATGCTAAATTGGAAATTTATACGTCCTCAAAGCTGGTATTTCCATGGGACTAATGCTCCTGCAGCAGCTGTTTACAAGGATAAATTGATTGTCTACGGGGATCCTGTAGGGTATGGACCTGTAATTGAGACGGACAATCCAGAATTGGGAGATTGGAAAACCAATTTTGCAATTTTACATGTACCAGGACAAATTCAAGATCCGGATTTATTTATTGATGATGATGGTAGGGTGTATTTGTATGAAGAATCCTCTAATTTATGGCCAATTCGAGTTATAGAGCTGGATCCAGATAATTATTTTGTACCCATTGGGGAACAAAAGGATCTGTTTACTTTGGAGCCTGATAAACATGGTTGGGAGCGTTTCGGACAGGATCACAAGTCTGACTTAGAACCTTATATTGAAGGACCTTGGATGATGAAACATGGGGATACCTATTACCTAGAATATGGAGCTCCTGGAACCCAATGGAATGTATATGCTGATGGTGTGAGAACTAGTAAGAGCCCTTTTGGTCCGTTTGAATATGCTCCTTATAATCCAATTTCATACAAACCCGGAGGATTCTTAAAAGGCTCTGGTCATGGAAGTACTGTACAAGACAATAATGGAAATTATTGGCATTATGCAACAATGGCAATTTCTGTTAATTATAAGTTCGAACGTAGGATTGGAATGTATCCTGCAGGTTTTGAAGAAAATGGACAAATGTATGTAAATACGGCCTATGGGGATTATCCACATTATTTACCTGATACTAAGGTGGACAATCATAAACATAGATTCACAGGTTGGATGTTATTGTCTTATAAGAAGCCTGTAACTACTAATTCTGGAGTGGTCACCAAAGAAATTAATGTGGTAGATGAAAGTGATACAGGATTCATGTTAGAACAGATTAAGGACTTTCAAATAAATAAGATTAATGATGAGGAAATCCGTTCCTATTGGGTTTCTGAAGCGAACAATGATTCTATTTATGTTGAAATGGATTTGAAAAGTAAAATGAATATTAAAGCAGTTCAGATTAATTTTCAAGACTATAATAGTGATATCTATGGGCGTCCAGATACTTTAAGACAACAATTCGTGATACAGACTTCCCTGGATAAAATTAACTGGGAAACAATTGCGGATTATTCCAAAAACACAAGAGACATGCCACATAGTTATATTGAGTTAAAAAAGCCAGTGGATGCTAGATATATTCGTTATAATCATGTGTATTGCACTAATGAATATCTTTCGATTTCTGAATTTAGGGTGTTTGGTAATGGCTATGGAGCAAAACCGTCTAAACCATCTAATTTCAAGGTGGTTCGTCAAAAAGACAGACGTAATGCTGATTTAACCTGGGACAAGGACAGTAAGGCGACTGGCTATGTTATCTATTGGGGGATCTCTAAGGATAAATTAAACCTTTCTGCCCTGATGTATGATGAACCTAACTATGAATTGAGAGCATTGACGACAAACCAGTCCTACTATATGCAAGTAGAATCCTTTAATGAGAATGGTATTTCTGAGAAGAGTGAAATTATTTATGTAGAATAGGTATGAAAAGTTTAGTGTGGATACTTTTTTTAGGACTTGTTACAGTTGTTCATGGTCAACAACTTTCAATGATGAGTTATAATATAAAATTGGACTATCCTAAAGAGGGAGAAAACAGTTGGGCCAATAGAAAACCTTTTTTTATGGCACAAATAAGGTTTCATATGCCTGATGTTTTAGGAGTTCAAGAGGCGTTACCAAATCAAATGGGTGATATGAGCAGTGTATTACCAGAGTACAGTTTTATTGGGGTTGGTAGAGATGATGGTAAAGAGCAAGGGGAGTATTCCGCCATATTTTATAAAAGGGAATTGTTTGATGTACTAGATTCTGGTACTTTCTGGTTGTCTCCAACACCTGAAAAACCATCCCTTGGTTGGGATGCCGCTTATAACCGAATTTGTACCTATGCTCTTTTTAAGAACAAGAAAACTGGAGAACGATTTTGGATGTTTAATACCCATTTCGATCATATTGGAGAAATAGCCAGAAAGAACAGTGCGGTTTTAATTTTACAAAAAATTAAATCCTTAAATAGCCAAGGGTATCCTGTGGTACTCAGTGGGGATTTTAATATGGAACCATCGCATAAAGGTATAGAGGAGATCCAAAAGGAGCTTACCGATTCTAAGGAGATAGCTGCCCAGGTATTTGGTCCTGAAGGAACTTTCAATAATTTTGATTTTCATTCACCCGTAACTACACGTATTGATTATATTTTCGTTAGTTCGGCTATAGAAGTTGATACCCATGCCGTGCTAAGTGATAATAAAGATTGCCGTTATCCATCGGATCATCTTCCGGTGTTCATTCGATTTCATTTCAAGGAATAGGAATTCTTATTCGAAATAAAGCAAAAGCCTTCTAAATTATTAGAAGGCTTTTGTTGTAAAAAAAAGAGGTATTTTTTGTAACAATATTTCTGAAGGTGTATCCAAAGAATATAAATTGTGTATGTTATGAGAACAATTATATTTTATGTTTTAAAACTTTTAGTAGGTATTCTTTGGGCTATTTACCATCAACTCGGATAATATTGCACTATTTTTAAAGTATGACTGCCAAAGAAAAAAAATTCACCAGTTTATATAAACAGTATGGAAGTAGCATCCATAAACTTTGTTTAGGGTATACTGGGGACACAGACTTGGCTAAGGATTTGCTACAAGAGACCTTTATTTCTGTTTGGAATCATTTAGAGTCATTTAGAGAAGAGGCCTCCTGGAGTACCTGGATATATAGGATAGCTGTAAATACCTGTTTGTTGAATTTACGTAAAAAGAAGGTGGCTATCACTACCGTACCCATAGAAGGTTTTCAGGAATACTCGGAGGAAACCAATGCCAATGAAAAAGAAGAAGAGATTTTAAAATTATATGGTTGTATCAGTAAGTTGAAGGCATCTGACAGGGTACTTATTATGTTGGTGTTGGAACAGAGAGCCTATGCCGAAATTGCAATGATAACAGGTATTACAGAAACACACCTACGTGTTAAGATTCATCGTATTAAAAAGGAATTAACAGCATTGTATCATGACTGACTTTAAATCATTACAAGATATTTGGGAGCATACAAATGAAAAAGTACCAGAGGGTAATTTCCTTAGAAAAACTTCTGGGATAAAATCCAAACTCATACGGGAGTTAACCGTAGGTGCGGTTATGTTGTTCCTTACAGGGATATTCATTTTATGGATGGCGCTTTTTGTCCATTTGAATTTTGTGCATTGGTACACCTATACAGCAATGATTCTAATAGTAATTGTTTGTTTGGGACAAGCTCTTTTATTAGTAAAAAACAGACAACGACTTACATCAATATCTGAAACAGACCCACCTATAATTCATCTCAAAAGATGGAAGGACTACTATCAATTGCGTAGTATCCAAAATCGTTGGAATGGGCCTCTTTATTTTATAGCACTTAATGTTGCTTTCGCCATTTACTTTATAGAGTCTTTTGCAGCCTTACCCAGAACTTATGTAGTTGTATTTGTAGTTCTTTACATGGCATGGATGCTATTTGCATATTTTATTTTAGGCCCAAAGGTACTTACCAAGGAAAAGAGAAGGCTTACTGATATAATCAATGAACTCGAATCAATTTCCCAGGAATTGACGGAAAGATAAGTTATACCCTGTTGAAATGGCAGAATATAAAATGTTGCTGACTACCAGAGGGGGTGGTGTGAAATTGTGTGAAGCAATGTACTTTTTTAAATGTTGGTTCAGCCAAAGCAGTGAGCAACTTTTCATCATATTGTTGTATCTCTATACCACTACATTTTAAGGGACCTTGAGTAGAGAATGCCCCAATTACCATTTTTCCTCCAATAGTAACGGCTTTGCTAGCTGTGGAAAAGTAGGTTTTCTGATCTTGGAGATCAGTTAGAAAATGCAAGGCTGCTCTATCATACCAAAAATCATACGTTTCCTGGGGTTCCCACTGAGTAATATCAGCTTCAATCCATCTTATTAAATGCGCATTTTCTCCTAGACGTTCTTGAGCACGCTTTAGTGCAGCACCTGAAATGTCTAACACGGTAATATTTGTATAACCATCCTTGAGCAAGTGATCTGCCAAGAAACTGTCACCTCCTCCTATATCAATAATGGCCGTATTTTTATCTAAAAAGTGTTTTTTAATAAAGTCTAGCGGTGTATGTGGGGTGGGTTCATACCAACTTACCTGTGTAAGTTCTTTAGTTTGGTATACATTTTCCCAATGTGCTTTTCTGTTAAAGGAGGTCATATGTTTGAATTAAAAAAAAGTAAAAATACTAAGAGCAAATATAATCGGTATTTACGAAAAGGAGAGCTCACTTAATTTCACATGGAATAAATGAATAGTTGGTGGGGTATTTCGCCAAAGAAATAATTTTTGAATGGTGATTAGAAGCTACAATTTTAACGCCAATTACTGATATCAATTAAAGGGCAAACATCAAAAAAATGGTATCTTGCGGGGGTATAATACAAATACAAATCTATGAGACTTTTTAAGATACTTTTTTTATTAGTAGCCTTTCCTGTATTTGCACAGCAGGGCGGTATGTGGATCCCTTCCTTGTTAGAGGGAATGAACGAAAATGAAATGACTGCTTTGGGAATGAAAATGACTCCCAAAGATATCTATGATGTGAATACATCCAGTCTTAAAGATGCGGTTCCGCATTTCAACAATGGATGTACTTCAGAAGTAATTTCTCCTAAAGGATTATTACTAACAAACCACCATTGTGGTTATGGACAAATTCAGTCACACTCAACTGTAACCAATGATTATTTGGCAGACGGATTTTGGGCTATGAATCAATCAGAAGAGTTGCCAAATCCAGGCTTAGTGGCTACTTTTATTGTACGTATTGAAGATGTTACAACCAAGGTTATAGAAGGTACTGATGGTCTTTCTTCAGAAGCTGAAAAACAAAAGAAAATTCAACAAAATATTCAAAATGTAGTACTCACGGCACCAAAAGAAAAGTGGCAAGAAAATCGAGTACGTGCATTTTATGAGGGCAATCAATACATGCTTTTTGTAGTAGAAACATTTAAGGATGTACGTCTTGTAGGGACTCCGCCATCTTCAATAGGGAAGTTTGGTTCCGATACTGATAACTGGGTATGGCCTCGACATACAGGAGATTTCGCTTTGTTCCGTATTTATGCAGATAAGAACAACCGTCCGGCTGAATATTCAGAGGACAACGTGCCCTATACTCCAAAGCATTTCTTGCCAATTTCATTAGATGGAGTTGCTGAGAATGATTTTACAATGGTTTTTGGATATCCTGGAAGAACACAGGAGTATTTGCCAGCTGTAGCAATTGAGCAAATTGTGAATGATTTAAATCCTGCTCGCATTGCCATTCGTGATGCTGCTCTTAAAATTCAAGATGGATTTATGAGAAATGATCAGGCCATTAAAATTCAATATGCCTCTAAATATGCTCGCATAGCTAATTATTGGAAGAAATGGATCGGTGAGAATTTAGGTTTAAAAAAATCCAATGCGATTGCCATTAAAAAAGCGGATGAGGCAACTTTTATGAAAAGGGTGGCTGCCTCTGGTAATCAGGCTACCTATGGAAATCTTTTAAATGATTTTCAAACGCTGTATAAAGAAATAGCGCCTTATGCCGTAGGAAGAGAATACTTTATGGAAGTTGCTACTCGAAATGTGGAATTACTTACTGTGGGATACAGATTATATCAATTGGAGGCCCTATATAATGCCAGAGGAGCGCAATCTTTTATGGATAGAAAAGAGAATCAGTTAAGTTCACTAAAAGGCCTTTATAAGGACTATAGTAGTACCGTTGATAAAGAGGTGTTTAATGAACTAATTGCTATGTATCGCAAAGGAGCACCTTCACAGTTTGTGCCTGCTTCTTTAAAGGCAGCTGATATAAGTTCGCTGACCAATACCATTTATTCTCAATCTGCACTTACTACGTATGAGGGTATTTCTAATCTTTTATCAGGAGATGCAGAATCAGTACTTAAAAAAATGCAAGCAGACCCTGGATACCAGTTATTGAAAGCCATGGCAGATATATATACCAATGACATCGCTCCTAAATACGATGCGATAAATCTGGAAATATCAGCCTTACAGCGTACCTATATGAAAGCAATTTTAGAGCTTAGTCCTAAGGAGGCACGTATTTTCCCTGATGCCAATAGTACCTTACGTGTTACCTACGGTCAGGTAAAAGGATATAGCCCTGCTGATGCAGTATATTATCACCCTGTTACTACTTTAGAAGGAGTAATGCAAAAGTATGTACCAGGAGACTATGAATTTGATGTGCCGCAGCGATTAATTGAACTCTATAATGCAAAAGATTATGGGGTATATGGTGAGAATGGTGAAATGCCTGTATGTTTTATTGCAACAAATCATACTACTGGAGGTAATTCAGGTAGTCCTGCTATTGATGCTAATGGAAATCTTATAGGATTAAATTTCGATCGTGTTTGGGAAGGTACCATGAGTGATATTTATTATGATCCAGAAATTTGCAGAAATATTATGGTTGATATTCGTTATGTATTGTTCATTGTTGATAAATATGCCGGTGCTACACATCTGATTGACGAAATGAAATTAGTACATCCTAAAAAAGAAGTAGCTACCAATGCAAATGGTAAAAGCAAAAAAAGGAAGAAATAATTCCTTGTAATACTATTTGAAAGTGCTCGCTAATATTGCGGGCACTTTTGTTTTAATACAGCGGCTATGGAATGATGTATTTAAAGGATGTGTACTTTTCTATTTCTTCAATAGAGTAAGTAAGATAGATAAGGGGTGTTAGATTTTTAATGGCATTTGGCAGGTAGCAATCTTGGACTAGGCTGAGGCCGTTGGAATGGATAAAAAATGAATCTAAATTAAAGGCTGCTTGACACTCCTGATAGTACTCAAGAGCCCACTTATAGGTTTCTTCATTAAGACCTGATGTAGGATCCTCTAGCATCTCTTTTAGCTCCTTTTTTTGTTGAATGTACAAATTATCCTTGTCCTTTTCCACCTTCTTTGTAATAGACTCAGACATCTCAATGATGTCTGAGATGAGTAACCACTTTCCTGTGGTAGCACTATAGGTAAAATATTCCGTCCAACTTGTACAATAGGCACCACATCCTTCGGCAGTAACGCTAAAGGAGATCAACCCATTTTGATTGTAGGTCACATTAAAATCTATGTAGATTATGCGGTCATCAGCCCATTTTTCAAATGTTGATTCGAGCGTTTCATCACTAAATTCGTTCCCTGTAAACCGATTTTTTATATCTGCATTTATAATAGCATCTACTTCTTTATTGTTGGTTCGAATAATGGGAAAATTCATCTTTCCTGATTGAATTTCTTTAAATCGGCTACTTTCCTTAACTCTAAAAGTATCTATTTTGACACTTTGACCAAATGAAATAGCTGTCATAAATAGTACTATTATTAAGAGACTCTTACTCATTTTAATAGTGTAGATTTGGGTAGGTTTAGGGAATATTTGAATGTAAGATGTAAAGCAACTATATTTTTTTCTTGTTCCTAATAGTTGTCTAAAACGTCTAAACTTATTTTGTAAATATTACTAAATCCATTAAGTGGGTTATGGGCAAGTTGTTTTATATCAGAGACTGTTTTTAACGCTTGGGTATTGAGTACAGTTCTTTCGCTTGAAAAGTAAAAAATGCGATTTTCCCAATCAATAAATGGACAAAAATCCAGTTTTTCAGAATTGATAAGGGTCCCCATATTTTTTGATTCTCCCCAGTTCCCATGTTCGTCTTTACGACTTATATATAAGTCTCCACCACCTTGACCATCCTTCCTGCCATACGAACTAAAAATGAGAAGATCTTCTTTTGGACTTATATAGGCGTTAAATTCATAATAGGCTGTATTTATTTCAACAGGTAAAACTTCTGGTGCTAAAAAGTGACCTTCTTTGTATTGGCTCATAAATATATCTTCTCGTCCAATTCCATCTTCTCGAGTTGCTGTAAAGAATAAGTTTCCTTTATCACTTAAAGAAGGAAAAAACTCATCCCCTTTGGTATTTATAATGGAATCAAGAGCGATAGGTTCTGCCCATTCACCCCCCACTTTATCAGTGTACCAGATGTTGTAATCGTTTCGAGTACTATCATTAAATATGGGTCTATTAGAGGCAAAGTAAATTCTATTTCCTTCATTGGTATAGAAAGGTTCTATATCGTGGTGCTTACTACCTGAAAAGGGTAAAATCTCAGGAGCTGTCCACTCACCGTTTTCTTGGCGCATTACAACCAAGGATCTTCTACTTTGTTTATAGTCTCCTAGGGTGTAGACGATTTCAGTACCTTTTGGGTTTATAGCCAGATCTCTTTCAAACAGTGCAGTGGAAATAATTCCTTCTCCAAATAAGCTTACACTGTCGGATGCCACTGTTATATCTAAGGTAGGTTTTTTTTCCTGCGATGTATGATTTGATTGGCAAGCTAGAAAAGGTAGTAAAATGAATATATAAAGGTATGAGTACTTCATATTGTTAAGGTTCAATGGGTGTTTATTTTTAAAATAATTGTCGGATGTTAATACTTATGAACAAAGTGAAACAAGCAAAACAAAACTAATTTATTTTGAAAATCATTCTTACTTCTATTGTCAGAATTTGGAAAGTTTAACTTTTATTTAAGGAAGTAGCTGTTGTTTATATGTGATTACATAAAATCATGGAAAACGTACTATTTACTTTAAAATGTTTTAAATGTAACATCAACAAGTTCAAAATTTTGAAAATTAATAAAATTGTATCATATTGAGCCAAATTAATTACGAAGGCTTATTTTATACAGAATTATCCTACTTCGTAAGCTTTTGAATTTAGATATTTTCGGACAGTAAAAACAATCCATCCTGATATAGATAAGTAATAAATTAATGGGAGTGATAGAAATAAATAATGAAAAAGTATTAATAAAGCAACTTGCATTAGGTAGTGAGTCTGCCTTTCAAAAGCTTTTCGATTCCTATTATAACATTATCTATAAATACAGTTTAAGTATGGTAGGGAGTAAACCACATGCAGAGGAGATTGTTCAGGAGGTGTTTTTAAAACTGTGGTTGAAAAGAGAATCCTTGAATCCAGAACTTTCCTTTAAATCATTTTTATTTACAATTACTAAAAATCAAACCATAACCTTTCTGAAGAAGGCCGCCAGGGTTGATAAACTTAGAGAAGAGGTCTTTTTTCATAGTCAAAAGTTTATTAGCAATACGGAATTACATATTAATGAACAAGAAATTGATTCCATAAAGAGAGAAGCCTTAGGTCTTTTACCATCAAGAAGACGTCTAATTTTTGAGATGTCTCGTTATGAGGGGAAAAGTTATGAGGAAATTGCAAATGAGTTAGGCATTTCAAAAAACACTGTAAAGAATCAAATGAATATGGCTTTGGAAACACTTCGTGATTTTTTGCTAAAGAATAAAGATATTGCATTAATGGTACTGCTGATTCATAAAAATTGGCTTTAGTTCTCTCTCCAAATTGATAAAATATGTATTTAAATCATTTTATTTTTAAAATGATTTAAATCGTTTAAACCCCTTGTCTTTATTGGAGGTCTGATGGTTTTATAATAACCTTTTCTTAAAGTTTTGTTAGCTTAAAATAAAAAAAAGGCAAACTGCTATGGTAGTTTTTTGCTTTAGGAGTGTATTATATATGTAAGACTCATTTTAGTTAACAAGATAAAATTTAGATGAAGGAGTTATTTATTAAATACATAAACCGAGAATGTTCAGAAGAAGAAATACAACAAATAGTTTCTTATTTCCAACATTCTGATGATTTTTCTGAGGTCCCTACAATTGAAGCCATTTCTCAATTGCTAGAAGATTTTCCCGACATGGATGAGGATTCAGTGTCACTTATTAGATCTAATATTCTGAAAATTGCTCGTGATGAAAAGGCTGTTAAAATTAAAAGAAGAAGAATAACTTTCATGTTTTACGCAGCTGCTGTATTTGTAGGGGTGGTGGCTATGACATATGTTTTCAAGGAATCGCTGTTCAATCCTAATTCCATGAAGGAATCAGTAGTTGAAAGCTCTCAGACCATACCTGGTACAGATAAGGCAACCTTAACTTTAGAAGATGGTTCTCAAATTGCTTTAGAGAAGAATAAGAATTTTAAGACTCAAAATGCAGTGAGCAATGGTGAAACGATTGTGTATACAAACTCGGATAAAAATAAGACAGCAATAGTCTACAATACATTAACTATTCCTCGTGGAGGGCAATTCTATGTAGAATTGTCTGATGGAACTAAGGTTTGGTTAAATTCAGCATCACAGTTAAAGTATCCTGTGACATTTGGTGATGACAAGCCTCGAAGTGTAGAATTACTATATGGAGAGGCTTATTTTGAAGTTTCACCTAGTAGTAAACATAATGGTCAAGGGTTTAGTGTTTTTACCGCTTCCCAGGAAGTGAAGGTTTTGGGAACTGAATTCAATATCAAAGCTTATTCAGATGAAGACTATGTGTATACCACTTTGGTTAATGGTAGTATTGCATTGAATGTAGAAAATCAGACAAGGGAACTTTTACCCAAGCAGCAATCAATTCATAGTAGTAAATACAATGTTCTCAAAGTTGTAGAAGCTGATGTCTATTCTGAAATTTCATGGAAAAATGGGTTGTTTAGTTTTAAAAGTAAATCATTAAAAGAGATCATGACCGTGTTGTCAAGATGGTATGACATAGATGTTATATTTGAAATTAAGGAACCTGAAAAAATTATGTTCAACGGGGTACTTAAGAAGAATTTAAGTCTGGAACAAATGTTAGAAATTATTAATAGAACAAACCTAATTAATGCATATGAAATAGAAAATAACACCATTACCATTAAATAAAAAAGGAGGATAAAGTCTATACCGCCACAGTACATTGTCTTTATCCCCTTTTGACCGATCAATTATTTACATAACTAATCAAAACACAAATTTATGAAATTTAAACTTACTAACTCTTCCTCCTTTAAGTGGGAGAAACCACTACTGTTTATAATGAAAACATTTATTCTCTTGTTTTGTACTACGGTTTTTAGTTTTACGACTACCAATGTTTTCTCTCAAAACACTAAAGTTGTCATTAGTAATGATATGTATCTTACTATTGATGATGTTTTCAATCTTATACGGGAACAAACAGACTTTTCTTTTTTGTATGAAAGAGATATTTTTAAGGATACCCCTAAAATTTATCTTAAGAAGGGGAAAATTGAGGCCAATAAGCTATTAGAGAAACTCATTTATGATAAGCGATTTAAGTTGGAATTATTGGAAAACAATATTGTTGTAATTAGCAAGAAGCCTAATATAGCTGATGTCCAAACCTATGAAATAAAAGGTTCTGTTTTTGATAAGGAGGGGATTCCCTTAACAGGAGCAAATGTTATGGAGAAGGGAACCCTCAATGGTGTTCAAACAGATTTTGATGGCAACTTTACTTTAAAAGTAACCCGCAAGACAGTAACCATTGTTATCTCTTTTATTGGATTCACTTCAAAGGAACTTGAGGTAGATTCTACTACTGATTTAAATATTGTGCTAGAGGAAGAGACGGCAGTGCTCAATGAAGTAGTTGTGGTTGGATTTGGTACTCAAAAGAAATCAGATCTTACCGGAGCTGTTAGTCAGGTGAAAATGGATGATGTTTTAGGAAATAGACCAGTGGCAAGTCTAGGTACCGCTTTACAAGGTACTATGGCTGGGTTTACCACATCGACAGCCAATGTCCCAGGCGGAGGAAATACTTTTAATATACGTGGTACGACTTCAATTAATGGAGGTTCTCCCTTGGTATTAGTTGACAATACGGTAATGGAAAACTTAAGTCTACTAAACCTAAATGATGTAGAAAGTATATCAGTTTTAAAAGATGCTTCGGCCGCTGCAATTTATGGAGCTCGTGCTTCTTTTGGGGTTATTCTTATTACCACAAAGAAAGGAAAGGCAAACTCAAAACCTTCCATCAAATACACTAATAATTTTTCAATTTCTAAACCTATTAATGTTCTTAAAGCTGCCTCACCTACTCAAACAGTAAATGCTCTTAAAGATATGGGGTATGATGGATATTGGTCAGGACAAAATATAGATCAATGGATAAGCCTTTTAAATGAATATAAAACAGACCCCACTCAATATCCTTTGGGATGGACAGAAGTAAATGGTACTAAATACTTTTTAAAAGAAACAGATGTTGTAGGTGACATGTTCGATAATTTTGGTGGCATCAAAATAATTCAAGATATCTCCATTGTTGGAGGTTCAGAGAAAAGTAACTATCGAATTTCATTAGGAAAAGTTAAAGAAGATGGTGTCTTAATATCTGATAAAGATGCCTATAAAAGAACTAATGTGTCTTCTTATATCAATTCAGATATTACGGATTGGTTGTCAACTTCATTAGATATTAAGTATGCTACAGATGAGCGTTCCTATCCTAATACTGGGATATTTGGTTTGTTCTTAACAAATTACCCCTCCTACCATCCAGAAGGAACCCTTCCATATCAAGGTGAAGAGTACCCAGTACAAACCCCTGAAAATGCAATCCGATATGGAAATAAGCAAACATGGATAAATAATAATATTAGACTATTTTCTCATACGACACTAAAGCCATTACCTAATTTACAAGTATCTTTTGATTATACATTTCAGCAGAATCATTTAAAGAACAGAAGGTACAATAATTATTTTGTACTTCATCAAGGATTGCAAGATGCCTTAAATCCATCGGATCCAAAAAATACATTTTATTTAGCCAATGAGCTGAGAAGCTACAAGACAATTAACCTCTATTCAAATTATAATGTATCCATTTCAGATGTTCATAATTTTGAGGCAGTTATTGGATTTAATCAAGAGGACCGCGACTATGAAATGCATTGGTCAAGATCCTATAATCAAATTAGTAATGAACAACCATTTTTAGGAGGCACTACAGGAACGACACCTCCAGATACAGGAGATGGATATGATAGGTTTACCTTAAGAGGTGGATTTGGTAGATTGAATTATAGCTATAAGGATAAATACCTTTTAAATTTAAATGGGAGGTACGACTTAAGTTCTAAGTTTCCTAAGGGATACAGAGGAGGTTTTTTTCCTTCTGTTTCAGTAGGTTGGGTAGTTTCTAAAGAATCCTTTTTTGAACCGCTTTCCAATTCGTTATCCTTCTTAAAATTAAGAGGGTCATTTGGAACTTTGGGTAATCAAAACATTGGGAATTATGGCTTTTTAGCTACTATGGATCCCTATAATGGAAACTGGATTTACAATGGCCAGCAACCCACTACACTATCTAGTCCTGGATTAGTAAGATCAAACTATACTTGGGAAAAAGTAGAAAGCTTAAATGGAGGAGTAGATTTCGGGGTCTTAAGTAATCGTTTGTCAGGATCATTTGAAATTTTCTCTAGAAAGACAACCGGCATGTTAGCACCAGGATTCGATTTTCCAGCAGTGGCTGGAGCACCTGCTCCCTTACAAAATGCTGCGGATTTGAATACCACTGGATGGGAACTTACCTTGGGTTGGAAAGATGTTATTAAGGATTGGACCTATAATTTGGGTTTTGTTATAAGTGATTCTAAGGCTGTAATTACAAAATTTGTAAATGAAAATGATGCCTTGAGTATTGGACCAAGTGGAGGTTTAATTAACTTCTACAAAGGCATGGAAATAGGTGAAATCTGGGGGTACGAAACTGATGGATTCTATTCAGCAGATGATTTTAATCCCAATGGTACTCTTAAAGAAGGAGTTGTAAGAATTAATGGAGTAATTTCTCATGAAGGAGATATAAAGTATAAAAACCTAAGAGATTCTGAAACCTCTGAAAATATAATTGACTTTGGGGAAAACACACTGAATAATCCTGGTGATAGAAAAATAATAGGTAATAGTACACCTAGATATAACTATGGAATTAATGGGGCCTTAACTTATAAAAATGTAGGTTTCTCTTTTCTTTTACAAGGAGTAGGAAAAAGAAATTTATGGGTAGGAGGGGAAGTTATGTTCCCACATTCCAATACTTTTTCTACGATTTTAAGTCATCAACTTAATTATTGGACCCCAGAAAACACCGACGCATATTACGGTCGTATATATGCAAATGGTCAAGATGCACATTATGTAAACCAACGTGTGCAAACAAGATTTTTACAAGACGCCTCCTATTTACGATTAAAAAATGTAACCTTAAGTTATAAGCTAGCAAGTAAAATCCTTGAAAAATTTGGTTTAGATGAGTTTAATATATTTTATAGTGGGGAAAATCTTCTAACATTTTCAAATTTAGTTCACGGAGTAGACCCTGAGTCTACTGGCTGGAGTTACCCTAACTATTCGACATCTTCTATTGGGTTTAATGTTAAATTCTAAAAAGCAAAAAAAATGAAAAAATACACTATAAAAAATATAAGGAACTTATTCATCAATTTGCTTCTAATAGCAACTACTATATTGAGTATATCAAGTTGTAATGATGATTTCTTAGAAGAACTTCCTAAAGATCAATATACTGATAAAACGGCCTTTATTTCCTACGAGAATTTTAAAACATATGCATGGTCGTTATATAATGTGTTTTCAGCTGGTAGTCATTTACAACGAATAAGTGATTTTGGTTCAACCTATGCAGGAGATATAGAAGCGAATTATCTTTATCAGCCTAATGGTAGGAATCAATGGGCATGGCAGTTAGTAAGTGTGCAAAATAATCCAGGAGGATGGGATTATTCATATATACGAACTGTAAATGTGATGTTAGATAATATCGAGAATTCTCAGATGACCGAGATTGAAAAAAATCATTGGCGTTCAGTTGGGTTGTTTTTTAGGTCTTATCATTATATGGAATTGTTGAGTCGATTTGGAGGTGTGCCATGGATAGAGCATGTAGTAACTGAAGATCAAACGGATATTATTTATGGAGAAAGAGATAGTAGAGACCTAGTGGCTTCAAATATTCTTAGAGATTTGAAATTTGCTGAAGAACATATTAAAGTTACTGGGGATGGTAAAAATACAATAAACCAGGCTGCAGTCAGAGCTCTTATTTCTCGATTTGGTTTACGAGAGGGGACTTGGAGAAACTATCATGGACTTCCACAATCGGAACTTTATCTTCTAGAAGCTGAGAGAACATCCAAACTTTTAATAGATGCCTATCCCACTATTGCTGCTAATTTTCAGCATCGTTGGTCCACAGAGGATTTAGGCAGTTATCCTGGAATTATCCTTTATAAAGAATATGCAACAAATGTAATTATGCAACCATTTTCTCGTCATGAAAGAGGGGGAGGACAAACCGTTGAAATGCACGCTAGAACGATTGAAAGATACCTATGTAGTGATGGAAAACCTATCTCAACTAGCAGTGTATATGATGGTGATGCTACTATGAATGATGAATTTAGAAACAGAGATTTACGATTGTTGTATCGAGTATTTCCTCCTTACAAGGTGAAGCGAATTAATGGGAATAATGTGGATTGGGAATTTACTGATAATCCACAAGATAGGGAGTATATTGATTTAATGAATAATCTAGATCCTACAGGAAATAGACCATTTCCTTTGTTGACATGGCAACCATTTACTATAGATAGGATGCCACATATAAAAGGCTCAGCCAGTTCACTTGCTCCTATGTCAAATTACTGTGGTTACTATATGAATATGTTTTATAATGTAGAAACCAATGTAACTGGAGGGGCCACTTTTTCTACAACGGATTCTCCAATTTTTCATATTGAAGAGGTGATGTTAAATTATGCTGAAGCCATGTTTGAACTTGGAAAATTCACGCAAGAGGTTGCTGATCTTACTATTAATAAATTACGTGCTCGAGCAGGTGTTTCTGATATGGTTGTTAGCGAAATTTCAGATGCATTCGATCCTAATAGAGATCAAACTGTACCTGCTGTTTTATGGGAAATTCGAAGAGAACGAACTGTAGAACTTATGGGTGAAGGTTTTGGTTTTAATGATATCAGACGATGGAAAAAGGCGGATTATTTTATAAATCAACAACCTTTAGGTGTTCGTATGCCAAAAGCGGGTAACCCAACCTCATTAAAATGGGTTGAATCAGGCGATGATGCAGGTCGTTGCTATAGAGTTGATGATGTTCAACAACTTGGTCTTGGATGGCAGGAGCATTATTATCTGTATCCAATCCCACTAGGTCAACGAACACTTAATCCTAATTTGGATCAGAATCCGCTTTGGGAATAAACGCCATAATTTATTGCGTAAAAGTTATCTGAGAAATTATTTTATAATTAGCAGTTGAACCCATTTGGACTTTTTAGTTGAAAAAAATGTTTCAAATGGGTTCATAATTAACCACGAAACCTATGATTAAATATAAAACCCTATATAGTTTAGTTCTATTAATGGTAATTTCCTGTACTAAGGACACTGTCACAGATTCAAATCCAGATCCTGACCCAGGTAATAATACTGGTATAGTTGAAAATGAATGGAAGGACAATCCGTATAAACTTAATGTAGTTTACTTTGTTCCCAATGATATGACTCCGGTGGCAGATTATGAGGCTCGGATAGAGAAAATCATGTTTGACGCTCAGGAATTTTTTGCTATCAACCTGGAAAGAGAAGGGTACGGAAGAACCTCATTCGGATTAGATCTTACCAATGAAGGGAAACTAAACATTATTACTATTACAGGTCAACAAGGTAAAAGTGCCTATCCCTATAGTGGAGGAGGAGGTGTGGTTGTAACAGAATTGGAGGCTTACTTTAATCAACATCCTGATAAAAAGAAAAGTGAACATACCCTGGTTCTTCTTCCATCAACTTCAGGCGATCCTCTAAATCCTGGAGGCGTGCCATTTTATGGATATGGTAGGTATTGTTTTGCATTAGATTATGAGCATATGGATGCAAAATACTTAGGGCAAAATACTAATTTGGGAAATTTAGCTACCAAGTGGATAGGAGGGTTGGTTCATGAGTTGGGACATGGTCTTAATGCTCCTCACAATAGAGAACTTAAAAGCTTAAAGCCAACACTAGGAACAGCTTTAATGGGGACTGGTAACTCTTCCTATGGCAAGTCTCCTACATTTATTACTGCTGCTCATTCCGCTATTTTTGCCAATTCTCAAACCTTTAGAACTTCTACCAGATCTGATTGGTATTCTGGGGCAAGTACCAAGATCACTAATATAAAGGGAAAATTTGAAGGTAATAAGATTATTGTAGCTGGCAACTTTACTTCAAACAGTCAAGTCACAGCTATCAATATTTGGCATGATCCACATCCTGCTGGAGCCGCCAATCAAGATTATGATGCACTTTCCTACACATCCCTGCCTATTGGACAAGATAGTTTGTATTTTGAGAGTTCTTTAGATGATTTTTACGATCTAAATGGTAAATATCAATTACGTTTCAGTTTTTTGCATGAAAACGGTTCAAGAGTTACTAGAGCCTATGAGTATGAATTTATCAATAATATACCCACTATCGAAGTAATAAATACAAGAGACCTAATGGATAGATCTACTTGGTCCATTATTGATGTTGATAGTGAGGAAGACAATGGGCCTGTATCTGGATTGTTAGATGGTGATGTGGCCTCCTTTTGGCACACTCAGTGGAAGAATACCTTGCCAAATCACCCCCATTATTTTGTTCTTGATATGGGAGCAGTTACAACAATAAAGGGATTTGCTTTTGAAAATAGGTCAAGCTTGAATGGATCCATTAAAGATTTCGAAATGTTTAAAAGTAATGATGGAGTTAATTGGACAAGTATTGGAACCTATTCCTTAGCTCAGGTACAAAATGTTCAATATGTAGATCTTGCATCCGTACAATCCTTTAGATATATGAAACTGGTTACTCTTAACTCTCATGGAGATTTTAGTTATACTCATTTAGCAGAATTAAACGCCTACAATAATTAAAACCTGAATAACTTACTATGAAAACTAGTAAAATAAAACTGATATTGAATAGTATACTACTAGGTGTACTTATGAATAATTATGGGATATATGCTCAAAAAAACAAAACCCATAAAGTTCAAAAACCTAACGTGATTTATATCATGGCTGATGATTTGGGCCCTGGAATGTTATCGTATTATGGACAAAAGTATTTTACCACACCTAATATTGATAAGTTGGCCAATCAAGGTACGGTATTTAGTAATTCGTATTCTAGTACCTTTTGTGCCCCGTCAAGAGCAACTCTTCTATCTGGGTATAACGATTGTCGTAAAAATAAGTATGTACTTACTAGTGGGAGAGGGTATTTGGCTTCTGCTACAGACCCTTCTAAAGATCAAGAAATACAGGATAAGATAAATGCTGCCATAGGCAAAGAACCTGATATTATGTACCTGCCTCAGGTTTTTAAAGAGGCAGGTTATATAACAGGACAAGTTGGTAAGTTGGATTATGGATTTGTTACTACGGCCAAACAAATGAATAACCATGGATGGGATTATCATTATGGCTATTATGACCATACACAATGTCACGGCTTTTACCCCATGTTTCTACACGAGAATGGAATGCGATTTTCAATACCTGGTAATACACATCCAGATGCTGCCAAGACTGGTGAATGGGGATCTGATGAGCACCAAGAAAAAGCTAGATGGGATATGAACGGTAAGGCGGTTTATTCACAAGATTTGTTCTTAACAAAGATGATTCAATTTATTCGTGAAAATAAGGACCAACCCTTTTTCTTATATCATCCAACACAACTACCTCATGGGCCAGTAGCCATACCCGCTATTCATCCTGAATTAGTGTTTAATGATTCCCTAACACAGATTGAAAAAGCATATGCCTCTATGGTTAAAAGATTAGATGACGACTTAGGTGTACTGTTAAATGAACTTGAAGAATTAGGTATTGCTGAGAATACAATGATTGTTTTCTCTTCTGATAATGGGCATGAGTTATATTATTCCTTCAAGGATCGTGTTTCAAAGCCATATATGAATATGATCACTAATACGCCTTATAATAATGTCACCGACAAATTCTACAGTGAAATAGGTGGTGATGTTTTTGATGGTAACCAAGGTCAGGCAGGCCTTAAACGGAGTAATTGGAATGGTGGTGTAAGGGTACCTTTGTTTGTTTATTGGCCCAAAAAAGTAAAATCTCAAACCACCGATAAGTTGGTAGCTAATTATGATTTTATGTCGACCATGGCTGAAATGCTAGGAGTTAAAATTCATGAAAACAAGGACGGTGTATCATACTATAACACGTTAGTTGGAGGTAAACTTAGGAACACACAATACCATTCCTCCATTGCATTTGCTTCATTCATGGGACCAGCATTAATCACAAATGACGGATGGAAACTGAGGTATTTTACTCCGAAGAATATTTTTCAATTATATTATTTGCCTGAAGACTATAAGGAAGAAGTTGATCTGTCAACTAAATACCCTGAAAAAGTGGAAGCTTTGAAAAAGGAACTAATCGAAAAGTGTGATGGAGATTTGATTAATGGACTTACGAGCTATGATCGAAATTTTATTTATGTTAAATAAAAATATATGGTAATGATGAGAAATATATGGTTGTTGTCCTGTGCTCTTTTGATTTCATGCGCTAACAATGGAAGTGATACTTTATATGGAAAACATGACTTGGTTTCGGATCAATTGGCAAAAACATGGGATGAAGGTCTGCCATTGGGTAACGGTGTTATTGGTGCTTTGGTTTGGGAGAAGGAAAATAATTTAAGAATGTCTTTGGATAATGTGAATCTTTGGGATTTACGGCCGATGGAAAATTTGAACACTCCTTTTTTTAAATTTTCATGGGTACAAGAGCAATGGAAAAATAATAGATATAGAGATGTACAAAATACATTTGATGTACCCTATGATAACGCACCTGCTCCTTCCAAAATACCAGGAGCAGCTATTGAATTTAACAGTAAGAGTTTAGGGAAGGTTACATCAGCTAGATTAGCAGTTTCTGATGCTATTTCACATGTGTCATGGGAAAGTGGTGTAACGTTTAATTCCTTTGTGCATGCTACTGACCAAGTAGGCTGGTTTAGATTTAAAGGATTAAAAAGTGAAATTGTTCCTATTCTTATACCACCAGCCTATCAGGTAGAGGATGATAGCACTTCAGTAGCTAGCATTAGTAGACAAGATTTACGAAGGCTAGGATATAAGAAAGGGAATGTGGAGGTTAAAGATAATAGCATAACTTATACTCAAGAAGGTTTCAATGGATTTTCATATGATGTACATGTTTCCTGGGTGCAAAATGGGGATGTCTTAGAGGGAAGTTGGAGCATTACTTCAAGTTTATCGGAAAGTCATTTAACTGCAAAGGAGCTAGTTGAAGAAAAAATGAAGCTTGGATATTCGGATTCATTTCGAACTCATAAACAATGGTGGAGGCAATATTGGCAGAAGTCGTCCATTCAGATTCCAGATTCTATTTTAGAGAAACAGTGGTACTTAGAGCAGTACAAATTTGGTTCTGTAGCGCGAGATGGAACACCTCCTGTCTCATTGCAAGCTGTATGGACTGCAGACAACGGTAAATTACCACCATGGAAGGGAGATTTTCATCATGATCTAAATACTCAATTAAGTTATTGGGCTTCTTATTCAGGAAATCATCTTGACTTGGAAAATGGCTATTTACAGTGGATGCTTAAGAATAAAGATACTTTTAAGAAGTACACACAAGATTATTTTGAATCAGATGGATTAGCGGTGCCTGGGGTAACTACATTGACTGGAGAGCCTATGGGTGGATGGATTCAATACGCGTTTGGACCAACAGTGTCAGGGTGGCTTGGATTGCATTTTTACTGGCATTGGCGTTTTTCAATGGATGAGGTCTTTTTAAAAGATAAAGCATACCCATGGATAAAAGATGTAGCCGTTTTTTTTGATGAAATTTCAGTTAAGGATGAAAATGGCTTACGAAAATTGCCTATTAGTTCAAGCCCTGAAATTCATGACAATTCAAGGAATGCCTGGTTTGGAGAGACTACTAATTTTGATCTTGCTGCCATTCGTTGGACTTACGAAAAAGCAACTGAATTAGCAACTCACTTAGGTAAAACCCAAGAGGCCGAAAAATGGAATAAATTGCTAGGAGAATGGCCTAATTTTGCTATCCACTCTTCTGAAGGTCTTATGCTCGCTCCAGAACATTCCTATACAAGTTCCCATAGGCATTTTTCTCATTTGATGGCATTTCATCCCTATGCATTAATTGACTATAGTAAAGGAGATGCACACAAAACAATTATAGATAATACCGTAAATCATTTAATTGAAAAGGGGTCAGATTATTGGACTGGATATTCTTTTAGTTGGTTAGGAAATCTACAAGCACGGATATTTGATGGGGAAGGGGCAGCCAAAACATTGCGAATTTTTGCAGAGAATTTCTGCCTTCCCAATAGCTTTCACGTAAATGGTGAGCAACATAATAAGGGATATTCAAAGTTTAAATACCGACCCTTTACACTTGAGGGAAATTTTGCATTTGCTGCCGCTATTCAGGAAATGTTACTTCAGAGTCATACAAGAGTTATTCATGTTTTTCCAGCTATTCCCTCTACTTGGGAAGATGTGAGCTTTACCTCATTACGCGGGGATGGTGCATTTTTAATTTCAGCTAAAATGGAGAAAGGCAATGTAACTCATGTGGAAATCATCTCTGAAAAAGGAGGAGAGCTAAAATTACGCAATCCTTTTAGAAATCATAATTTTAAATGTTCTTCAGCATTTACTGTTCAAGATGATATATTGCATATTCCAACTACAGAAGGACAGAACATCCTTTTAAGTATGGATAATAAATAATTTGTAGAATAGTATCCAAGTCTTGTAGAACTTGGATACTATCTTTAGTATTTAGGTTAGTTGCTTCAATGCCTAAGTTTTATACTTCTATCTTAATGATGGTGTTTTCCATATTTTTCTAATGCAGTGCCTACGTCTAACATAGGTACTCTTAGCATACCATTTTTTACATCTTCAGCGGCATATATATCTAGATTATGAATGTCGTATAGTTTGTTATTGAGATCAAGCATTATCACATCAAAAGTGAATGCGGTGGGACTATTTGCGATAAACCAATGAATATTGTCTTTTTCATCTGAAATGGAAGAACTTTCACCAAGCTTTGCAATTTTGTCTATTGAAGGTTTGATGAGTAAGTGTTGTTCATCCTGTGCTATTTTTTCATAATGACGCAGATGCATTTCTCCTTTTAAAATAAGGTGAGCGGAGGCCATATTACTATGTCCGTGTGGGATGATGGCTCGATCCTTTTTCATTCCAAAAATCTTTTTCACGTATATCGTGTTTGCTGGAAGACCTATTAGCTTGGGAAAAGTAACTTTCCGTGTGGCAACACCAAGATCTGGATATTGAAATCCTTTGATTAATTGTTCAAATTGGATAAATTTTAGAATTTCTTCTAATTCAATTTGAGCATATAATTCTTCTATTTTCTCTTGCCATTGGACCACTGTAATGGAATCTGTTCTTAAATCAGAGCAGAATTCGTTCAGCTGGATGGACCAGTGGTCCGTTAGAGGTTTAATTTTGCTAGCTATACCGTTAAAGGCAAAAAGGGAGTCCATTAGGGCAAAACTAGTCACGGTGGCCATCATATCCTTTGTAAACACTCTTCGATCCATTTTATAAAATTTAAATGCACCACCTGTTACCTACCTAAATTCAGATACAGGAAGTACCCTTAAATTACAAATAATAGGTTGAAATTCAGTAGGTTTTAACAATAATAATAATTTTTAGACTTACTAGTAAATAGTTTGGCTTCTAAGACATCGTTTTAAGCCACTTCTTTAGATGAATCTACTAAAAGAGTTAAAGGACCATACTCTCGAAGGGGTCTTTTATTTTTGTGAGATAGAAAAATGATGTAACTAAATAAGAGAATTTTTTAATTAATTCCTTTCATGTTCAAAAAAAATAAGCCCTATGCAGATAGGGCTTATAGATATAGTAAATGCCAAATAAAATGGTTGGCACCGATTGTAAATGATTAATTATTTAGCATTACAGGCATCACTAACATGGTTACATGCTCTCCTTCATCAAGTCCGTCAGTAGGTGTTAAGATACCAGCTCTATTAGGGAGCGACATTTCTAATGTCACATCATCGGATGTTAATATATTCAACATTTCGGTAAGGAATCGAGAGTTAAATCCAATTTGCATATCATCACCTTGGTAGTCACAACTTAAACGCTCTTCTGCCTTGTTGCTGTAATCAATATCTTCAGCAGAAATATTAAGTTCAGCACCGGCTACTTTAAGACGAATTTGGTGTGTAGTTTTATTTGAGAATATAGATACACGACGTACTGAGCTAAGAAACTGTTGACGACTTATAGTTAATTTGTTTGGGTTTTCTTTTGGAATCACCGCTTCGTAATTAGGATATTTTCCATCAATTAGGCGGCAAACCAGTTCAATGTTTTCAAAAGAAAACTTAGCATTGCTATCGTTGTACTCGATGACAACTTCACTTTCACTACCCCCTAAGATTCCTTTAAGTAGGGTCAAAGGTTTCTTTGGCATAATAAATTCCGCAACTTGAGGAGCAGAAACATCAGAACGTTGATATTTAACGAGCTTATGCGCATCAGTAGCTACAAAAGTCAGGTGTTCTGGTGAAAATTGGAAAAATACACCACTCATTACAGGGCGTAAATCGTCATTCCCTGCAGCGAAGATGGTTTTACTAATGGCAGTAGCCAAAATATCACCTAAAACTGTTGTAGTGCTAGGATCAGGTAGGCTTACTGGTTTTGGAAACTCAGCACCATCTACATATGCTAATGCATATTTACCATAGTTGGAACTAATTTCAATAGTATTGTTGTCCTCTACAACAAAAGTAAGAGGTTGCTCAGCAAAAGTTTTTAGCGTTTCAATTAACAATTTAGCAGGTACAGCAATACTGCCCTGAGAAGTAGATTCTACCTCTAGTATACCACGCATAGTGGTTTCTAAATCGGAAGCTGAAACGGTAAGCTGATTGTTATCTAATTCAAACAGGAAGTTGTCAAGAATAGGCAATGTATTGCTATTGTTGATAACACCTCCCAATACTTGAAGTTGTTTTAATAAATACGAGCTTGATACTATAAATTTCATCTATTATCGCTATTTTACTGCTAGCTACAAATATATTTGAAAACTGCCTCTTTTTGAAACAAATTTATTAACATTTACAGCACATATTTTTTTCGTCGGATAAAGCTAAATACGATGCCGAAAAGGAGTAGTAAAACTAGTGGGAGCCCTATATTCAAGGCTTTCCAGTGATTTTTTTCGGTGTTTACTTTCTCCTTATCAAGAAAAGCTAATTGAATTTCCTTAGTGCGAATGTTTATAAGTCCATTTTCGTCTAACAGATAATTCACGCAATTGCGGAGAAACTCTTTATTTCCATAAAAATTGTTTGTCCATTTATCATACCCTAATTCAAGCGGTCGGCCCTGGCTCACTTGATTTTTTATAAGATCACCATCTGCAATTACGATCATTTTCGTTGGGATACTCTCTTCCTTAATTTGTGGTAGTTGAACTGGTTTAACGCGGTTTTTAAACACAGAGGTAAAGGATCCTTCTAGTAGGACGGCCAATGGAAGATTTCCATTTTTATAACTTTCTCTATCGGGTTGTTGGTAAATTGAATTTAAGCTTATTTCTTCAGGGGTTCCTTCCGTTTTTGACAGTGGAGAGCTAGTAAATAGTACTGTTTTTTTAATGTCATTATCCAATAAGTCAATACTGTTGGCAAATCGCAGCCACAAATAGTCTAAATTGTTAGTTATAGGATGTCCTTCTATTGGGGTAACAAGTGGGTAATAACGCCATGGAACAGGATTGTATTGAGATTGGCTACCATCACCCATCGCCATCACAATTTGAGTACAATAGAGGTCGTTTACAAGATTCGGATTCATTCGAATACCGTACCTGAAGAACATGTCATTGGTGTTGAGGTCATTTGGAAAGGCAATGGTTTTACCCGATTGATTATACAAACTGTCCATTTCAATAGTGACCTGATCCAGTAACCATAATGATTTTCCGCCATGCATGGTAAACTGGTCAAGGATTTGTTTTTCCTGATCAGTAAAACGCTGGGTTGGTTTTGCTACCAAAAGTAGGTCAAACTCGTTTAGTTGCTGCGCAGTTTTAATTGGATTCGTAGCAACAGAGTCTAGTGTAAATGGAGCGATATGATAGTAATCTCGTAACTGGGTAATGAAATCGGCTATATAGATATCTTCTAATTGACCATTTCCTTTTAAAACGGCTATTTTCTGTTTTTCATTTATCAATAATTTCGCAATAGCATCTGTAAAGGCGTATTCCAAATGTTGAACAGAATTCAATATGCGCTGATCGCTATCCGCACCTAATTTATTCTTAAGAAGAGGAACTTTTACAGAACGTTCACCATAATTGGCAATTGCCCAAGGGAAAACAACTTCTTCAGAGGTCTTAGTTCCTTCAGTAACGGTTACGTTTGCTGGGGTTAACCCCATTTGAAACAAGTTTTTAATTACTTCATCAGGTTGTGCCTCGTCTTCTAAAGGATTGACGAAATTGAAATGAATATTTTTGTTGATTGCTCTGTATTCCTCCAATAATTGAAGTGTCTCTAATTGTAATCTTTTGAATTCTGAAGGAAAGTTGCCTTCTAATAACACATCAATATAAAGTGGAGCTTCAATAGATTGTAGTTGTAATACGGTAGATTCCGAAAGTGTATAGCGCTGATCTTGTGTGAGGTCAAAACGTTTATATGCGATTCCAGAAATCCAGTTGACGATAAGAACTAAAGCAAGTCCAATGACAATCCTAGGGCTAATATATGTTAGGTATTCTTTCATGGATTAATTGCGCTTAAGTGATAATACAGTAAGGTATAGGAAAAACACGGCCATGGATATGAAATAAATGAGATCTCGTGTATCTATAACACCTCTTCCTATACTGTCAAAATGTGCTTTAAGGCTCCAAGTAGTTTCTGTATTAAATAGCAACTGAATGACTTCATCAATGCCATAATACAGGAAAAAACTAAACAATACCGCAAGCATGAATGCCACAATCTGATTTGTTGAAAGGGTAGAAGCAAAAATACCTATGGCAGTGTAAGACATGGCTAAAAAAAGAAGTCCAATATAGGATCCTAATGTACTACCAATATCTAAATTACCTGCAGGATTTCCAAGCTGCCATACCGTCCATACATATAGAATGGTAGGGATTAGTGCTAGTATGGTAAGAAAAAGAGCGGCTACATATTTACCAATAACCATTGACCAAAGACTGATAGGTTTTGTAAACAGCAGTTCCAAGGTTCCCATTTTCTTTTCTTCTGAAAAGCTTTTCATGGTAATAGCTGGAATTAAAAAGATAAATATCCAGGGAGTAAGCTGAAAGAAAGGAAGTAAATCAGCAAATCCGCTATCCAATATATTGAAGTTGCCTTCAAATACCCATAAAAAAAGACCGTTGAGAATGAGAAAAACAGCAATTACCAAATAGCCTATGGGTGAGGCGAAAAATGAACTGATTTCTTTTTTAAACAATGCTATCATTACGACAAACTTACTATTTTTTGAACACTCCAGGCTTCTGGTTTTGCAGAAAACCATACTTTGGTAGTAGACCATACTTTTTTAAACAACTCCGAATCCCTGTAGGTATTAAGTGCTTCTTCAGTTTCCCAATAACTATAGGTGAAAAATACCTCTGGTTGTTTCAAGTCTTGATATAGTTCAAGAAAAGTACACCCTTTAAAATTTCTTATAAGGTGTTTATGGGCCTCAAAAGTGTCTTTGAATTCATTGATATGTTGGGAGTCAAAAGTCATTTTTACAATTCGTACAAGCATTTCTTAATGGAAGTTTTTATAAAAAATTGATGGATACTGGGTCAAGGTATTGCAGACCAAGTAGGGTGGAGGCCCCACCAACAGTTTCTAGATTACTCTTGTATATGGCAATTTCAAGATGGCCACTACTATTGAATAAGGCTAATTTTTTCCCATCATCATTTCGTTTTGACTTGGGGACACTGAAATTGATAGCTTCACTATAGGTGTTATATATTTCTTGAAAACGATAGTTTCTGGCCATTACTTCATAAGGTCGTCCCTGACGTACTTGTTCAAAGTAGGCCTTTGTGATATTAGTAATCACATTGCCGTAATTGTCTATATATATGATCTTACCCGCCAATTGAGACATATTTTGATTCAATACGGGGATGAAATCTACCACTTCCTTTAACTGGGTAAATGGTTTTCCAATAACTTCAAGGGTTCCTCCTCGTGCTATATGACAGGCCACTTTTGCAAAAATATCCAAGGAAGAAAATGCCGACTGTTCTTGTTGAGGTAAAGCAATCTCAACAAGCTTGTCGTATTGTTTGTGGGCAGTTAGCAGGGATAGGATTCCATTGTCCGCCCCAATAAAATAATGACCATCAAAAGCCATTGCAATATGGGTGTTTTCTAGGGTGCGTTCTGTATCAACACCGATAAGATGTACCGTTCCTTTAGGGAAGTGTTTATATGAATTACGGAGTAAATAGGCCGCTTGATAGGTATTAAAGGGGCTCACAGAGTGGGTAATATCTATCAAGTTGACCGAACCTAATTCAGAGTAGATGGCGCCCTTAAGCGCTCCGGCATAATAGTCTTTTTCTCCGAAATCTGTCGTTAAAGTAATAATCGCCATGAATGGTTATACGGTTTGATAGTTTGAAACACTAAGTGTTTTCGTATATTGGTAAAAGTAACTAACAAAAAGTTGTTCATAAATACCTTCACAAACCTACTAAAATCTAAGCGATAATTTATAAATTCAATATAGTTTTTTAGCGCTCATTTATGAGTGCTTTTCACGGAGTCGTACAACCAAAATTATCAACTTTTGAACGAACTAATTTTAGAACTTACCGAAATCAACCCAAGAGAATTTTTTGGCGAACAGAATGCCAATATCGAACTCCTAAAAAAGTATTTTCCTAAATTGAAAATTGTAGCCCGAGGTAATAAGATTATAGTCTTTGGTGATGAAGAAATGCTGGAAGAATTTGACAAAAGAGTAGATATGCTTGTTACTCATTTTGGAAAGTATAATAAACTTGATCAAAATAGTATCGAACGTATTTTAACTAGTGATGATTTGGGCGCACTGGAAGAACCGGAAGGTAAAGGCGGAGATGTGCTTGTCCATGGAGTAAATGGACGTCTAATACGTCCACAGACAGCCAATCAACGCAAGTTAATTGATCTGATGAAAAAGAATGATATGGTATTTGCTATTGGACCAGCAGGGACCGGTAAAACCTATACAGGGGTAGCCTTGGCGGTAAAAGCACTTAAGGAAAAACAAGTAAAACGTATCATACTCACGAGACCTGCGGTAGAAGCTGGCGAGAATTTAGGGTTCTTACCAGGTGATTTAAAGGAAAAGCTAGATCCGTATATGCAGCCGTTATATGATGCTCTAAGGGATATGATTCCACCAGAGAAATTGGCTTCTTTTATCGAAAATGGGATCATTCAAATAGCACCATTGGCATTTATGAGAGGGCGTACCTTAGATAATGCCTTTGTTATTCTTGATGAGGCTCAAAACACCACTCATGCTCAAATGAAAATGTTCCTCACACGTATGGGTAAAAATGCCAAGTTTATGATTACAGGGGACCCTGGGCAAATTGATTTACCTAGAAGAGTTATTTCGGGGCTTAAAGAAGCTTTGTTAGTCCTTGGAAACGTAAAAGGAATTGGGGTGGTTTATTTAGATGACAAGGATGTTATTCGTCACAGATTAGTGAAAGATATCATTGAAGCCTATAAGAAAATTGAACATGATGGCGGGCAATAACCCGAAAGGGTTATCGCTTGCGCATGGTTTTCCAAGCCAACACCTTTGGATTACCTCTTAAGGCTTTTTCGTTAAAGAGGACTATAGAAAAAAGGATAAGCCCATATCCTGCGAGTTGCAGTGAAGTAACTTCTTCTTTGAAATAGGTGATGGCTAATAAGAAATTGATAATTGGATTTATATAGATCAAAATACCAACTGTGGCAGAATTTACTCCTTTAAGAGCGTATAAATTGAGGAATAGTGGGATGATTGTAAAGATAACCACTATGAATGATAGGCAAATATAAAAGATATGCTCAGTAGGAATAGGTCCGCTTAGAATCGGAAAAAAAGGAGCTAATAAAAGCGCGACGATTACAAGCTGAATATTAAGTGACCACAATTTATCGGCCTTGTTGTTTTTACGTTGACTAACCAGGTACAAGGCATAGGTTGCCGCTACGACAAGGCTATACACCACTTCCATGATATGTCCAAATGATAGGAGAACACATGCAAATGCACTACTGCTAACGGCTAACCATTGAATTCGTGAAAGTTTCTCCTTTAAAAATGCATAGGCAAACACCGTCGTAAGTATAGGGCATACTAGGTAAGCAAAGGCAGCAGCATTTACACTCACGTGGTTCATAACATAAATAAAAACAAGCCAATTGGCGGCAAGTAGTAAGGCGCCCACCACGGTAAGTGAAATGGTTTGTTTCTTATCCCTAGCTGGGAGTGCCTTGAAATCAGCCATGTCTTTTTGACCTTTTTTTCTTCGCATCCCCAAATTGATTAGAGAAAGCATACCAACACTCATAAACACCCTAAAAAAAAGAATGTCTAATGAAGGGTAATGAGCAATTGGTTTTAAGGCTAAACTAAAAAAGCCCCAAATGAAGAACGCAACAAAAGCTGCCCAAAAGTACGGTTGATTTTTCATAGCATCTCCTCCTGAAAAAGAAGATGCAAATGTACATGGAATTAAATGACAAAAAAGGTATTTTGACATTTAATTAATAGAAGAAAAATTCTTCATCTTTTGAACACTAAAAATCACCGAAAAAACCTTGACTAGGGATCTTGGTTGCTACAGTAAAATAGTATCTTTGTCACTTCAAAACACAACTAAAGCAGATGAGCAAAACAATTACTCAAACAGATTTTAATTTTCCAGGACAGAAGTCGGTTTATCATGGTAAAGTACGTGAGGTATACGCCATTAATGATGAACTTTTGGTAATGATTGCTACCGACCGACTTTCGGCTTTTGATGTAGTAATGCCAAAGGGAATACCTTATAAAGGACAAATTCTAAATCAGATTGCGACTAAATTTATGGCACAGACACAAGATATTGTGCCCAATTGGCTTATAGCTACACCGGATCCAAATGTGGCAGTAGGACATTTATGTACTCCATTTAAAGTAGAGATGGTTATTCGCGGTTATTTATCGGGTCATGCAGGAAGAGAATATGCAGCAGGAAAACGCATCCTATGTGGTGTAGCCATGCCTGATGGAATGAAAGAGAATGATAAATTCCCAGAGCCAATAATCACTCCGGCTACCAAGGCGGATAATGGCGCTCATGACGAGGATATTTCAAGAGAAGACATCATCGCTAAAGGAATTGTATCTGAAGAGGATTATATCCAACTAGAAAACTATACCAGGGCATTATTCCAGAGAGGGACTGAAATTGCGGCAAAGAGAGGACTTATTCTGGTAGATACTAAATATGAATTTGGGAAAACCAAGGATGGAAAGATTGTACTAATTGATGAAATTCACACGCCGGATTCTTCTCGTTATTTTTATGCTGAAGGCTATGAACAGCGTCAAGAAAAAGGGGAAGCTCAGAAGCAATTGTCCAAAGAATTTGTTAGACAATGGCTTATTTCGCAAGGATTTCAAGGGAAAGAGGGACAAGAGGTTCCCTTTATGAGTGATGAATATATTGAGTCTATCTCTGAGCGTTATATCGAACTTTACGAGAATATAATGGGAGAACCATTTGTGAAGGCGGATGTAACGGATATCAATCAACGTATTGAAAAGAATGTATTAGCGTATTTGGCAAAGTAAGTTTGTCAAATTTTTATAAAACTAAAGGCATTGCTTAAAAAAGCGATGCCTTTTTTTGTGTTTGTTGCGAATATGTGAAAAAAAGGGGTGTGTATTGTGAAAGATTTTTATTTTTCGATATTTCTTATAAGATTTGTGCATTGTTGTTATGATTTCTGGCCTGTTTCTACACTTCCAATCACAAAATGACAATAAAATAACATAACTGAAATTAAATTAACTACCACCACACACTATGAGTAATTACCACATTAAGACCTTTGAAGAGTACTTTCATATTTATCGTAAATCTGTTCGTGAACCTGAAAATTTTTGGGAAGAAGTAGCCGAGGAGCATTTTGTTTGGCGTAAAAGATGGGACAATGTCTTGCGATGGGATTTTAGTAAGCCTGAAATCGCATGGTTTGAAGGAGCACAATTGAATATTACAGAAAATTGCTTAGATCGTCACCTAAGAACTAGAGGGGATAAAACCGCTATTCTTTTTGAACCTAATAATCCTAATGAACCTGCGCAGCACATTACATACACTGAATTATATGAACGGGTATGCAAGATGGCCAATGTATTAAAAGCAAAAGGTATCAAAAAAGGGGATAGGGTATGTATTTACCTTCCTATGATTCCAGAATTGTCAGTGGCGTTATTGGCGTGTGCACGTATAGGAGCCATACATTCAGTGGTATTTGCTGGTTTCTCTTCTACAGCCTTATCCACTCGTATTAATGATTCAAGCTGTAAAATGGTTATCACTTCTGATGGGTCTTATCGTGGAAACAAATCTATTGACCTTAAAGGAATTGTTGATGAAGCTTTGGAACAATGTCCTACAGTAGAAAGTGTACTTGTAGTTAACCGAGTTGGAAGTTCTATTCATATGGAGCAGGGAAGAGATGAATGGATACAACCATTATTGGATGCTGCACAACCGCACTGTGAACCAGAGGTGATGGAGGCTGAGGACCCGCTGTTTATATTATATACTTCGGGATCCACCGGAAAACCTAAAGGAATGGTGCATACTACTGCGGGTTATATGGTATTTATAGCGTATACATTTAAAAATATTTTTCAATATAGAGAACCAGATATTTTTTGGTGTACAGCGGATATTGGATGGATAACTGGACATAGTTATATTGTTTACGGTCCTTTACTCAATGGAGCAACCTCCGTATTGTTTGAGGGAGTACCAAGTTATCCTGACTTTGGTCGTTTTTGGGAAATTGTAGAAAAGCATAGTATTACCCATTTTTATACAGCACCTACGGCTATTAGAGCATTAGCTAAGGAAGATTTGAATTATGTAGAAAAATATAATTTAAGCTCTCTTAAAGTACTTGGTTCTGTTGGAGAACCAATTAATGAAGAAGCCTGGCACTGGTATAATGATCACGTAGGGAAGAAAAAGAGCCCTATTGTTGATACTTGGTGGCAAACGGAAACTGGAGGAATTCTGATTTCTCCAATACCATATGTAACGCCAACCAAGCCGACCTATGCCACTTTACCTTTACCTGGAATTCAACCAGCTTTAATGGATGAAAATGGTCAAGAGATAAAAGGAAATCAAGTGGATGGAAGATTGTGTGTCAAGTTTCCATGGCCATCAATGGCACGAACCATTTGGGGCGATCACGAACGTTATAGAACCACTTATTTTACCGCATTTGAAGGAAAGTATTTTACGGGCGATGGTGCTTTAAGGGATGAGGTTGGCTATTATCGTATAACTGGTAGAGTCGATGATGTAATCATAGTATCTGGCCATAATCTTGGTACTGCGCCTATAGAAGATGCTATTAATGAACATCCGGCTGTGGCAGAATCCGCTATTGTTGGATTCCCTCATGATGTAAAAGGCAATGCACTTTATGGATTTGTGATGTTAAAAGATGTGGGAGAAGTGCGTGATCGAGATAATTTAAGAAAGGAAATTAACCAACAAATCTCGGATAGAATTGGACCTATTGCCAAATTAGATAAAATTCAATTTGTTGAAGGATTGCCTAAAACCAGAAGTGGTAAAATTATGCGTAGAATTTTACGTAAGATTGCCGGCAATGAAACTGAAAATTTAGGGGATACTAGTACGCTATTAGATCCAGAGGTTGTACAACAAATTATAAAAGATCGATTGTAGTATCTTTTTGTACAGTAAGACTTATGACCCAATAGAAAGCAAACTCTTTAGAGTTTGCTTTTTCTTTTTGTTGAGTTTAGTTACTATTTTTAGAAAGGCCAGTGCTGTGAGTAACGCATCACCAGAGGCAGTATGCCTGTCATGCATCGGTATGTTTAATTCATCACATACTTCGTCCAGCGAAAAATTCTTATCATTTTTTAATAGGTAATTGATGATTTTAGTGCTTTTAAATAGAACAGCGGTATCAAGAACTTTGTTTTTTAGTGGAGGTAAACCCATACGTTTAAGAGCTGCATTTAGCATATTGATGTCAAAAGCTGCATGATGAGCCACTAAAACGCTATTGCCTATATAGGCCAAAAAATGTTGTAGCGCTTCTGTCTCTGTCATTTTTTGATACTTATGACCTTTAATTATGCCATGTATCGGAACAGTCTTTGGATTGAAACGGGTGGTTTCTATAAACACTTCGAAATCATTCTTAACATTGATGCGGTGATTCTGAAGTTCTAATGCCCCAATCGACAGAATACGATCAAAGTCAAAACTAAAACCTGTGGTTTCAGTATCCAAAACAATAAAACGTACCTCAGTGAGGTCATTTGAAAGTGTTTCCTTAAATGTAGAAGCATAGGTATTCCAGAATTCAGGTAATTCCTCTTCTTTACGGATTCTATTTTTTAACCAGTACCACATATTATAGGAAAGGGGTTATTTTAAAACGTATTTTTACCAGTTCCTGTACATCATTAATAATCTTGAAGCAACGTTTTAATTTCATTCGTTCTTCCTTAGTAAGTTCCTTTAGTCGAATATATCGACCACCATCATCATGCATTAACCCATGCTTGGTTCTAAATTTTAATAATGCTTTTGCAGCATAAGAGCAGGAAAGGTATAGTTCTTTGTTTTGAGGTTCTAGATCTGCCAGTTTTTCAAAGCGTGCCGCAGTATTGTTAATGTGCTTCACCTGGTGAGAGAGAATGAGTACCCTTCCTATATCGGTCAATGGCATCATAGCTCTTGACTTTATATCAAATGAATCTTTGTGTTCTCCATCTTGTTCTACTAAAAATTGTCTGAAAAAGCCTAAAGGAGAAGGGCTGTGAAGTGCGCTTCTTCCCAGTACGGCAAAAAATAGATCATTGTTTTGAGTCGAACTAAATATGCTTGAAGAAAGTTCATTAACTAAAGTAACGTCGCCATAGGTGCAATTAAAATCAAAAAAGATACTGCATAACAATATTTCTTCATTGCCCGCTTTGTAAATCCAGTGATTGAACTGGTCTTTCCATTCACTTAGACTTAGGCACCACTTAGGGTTGCGAGCCATCATATCGGCAGGACAGTATTCATATCCAATTTTGTTCAGCATTTTCGTAACTCTCTCTGCTAACTCCAGAAAATAAGCTTTAGTGACTTGGTATTCTTTTGGATCTACATCATGAAATACAAGCGCATTATCTTGATCTGTAATTAGGAGTTGTTCTCCTCTTCCGTGGCTCCCCAAACTCATCCAGGCAAAACTAACCGGTGGTTTGCTGTCCATTCTTGATAAAGATATTTCTATTGCTCGAACTGTTATCGCTTCATTAATCTCATGAATGATATTAGAGGTCAATGTCATCGGTATATTTTGGTAGATATAACCTTCAAGTAATTGACTTACTTGCTGACGAATATTTCGCAGGTGTTTAGACTTTCTTGCTCGTTTAATGGCTTTCATAAGGCCACTTACACTATTTCCCTGGGATACCAAAATATCTTGTTCAGTTAGAATTCCAATAAGAGGAGATTCTGGTGTGCCATCTTTGGTGAGAACGAGATGTCGGATATCATTTTTCATCATGTTCAGTTGCGCCTCAGCAATACTCATTTTGTCTGTAAAGGTAAGTACGGGTGAAATCATAATTTCTCCGGCAGTAGTTTCAGGAGTGTAGGTGCCTGTGGCAATTTTTTTCCTAATATCTTTATCCGTTATGATACCAACTGGTAATTGCTCTTCATCAGTGATGATCATACTTCCGATACTATATTTAGTCATCTTTTGTGAGATCTGTTGCACAGTATGAGATGCGGTTGCAGTAATTGTTTTCTTTGTGAATTGTATGGGCTGTAATTCAAAGAGACGGTCATTTCTTTGCGTTAGTCCGTCATAGGGTGTGGCAAAAATATTTTTACTGGAATCAATAGCAAATGGATTTTTAGTTTTGGAGGCAAAACTTTCTACCATATATAGTGCTACGGTTTTGTCCTTTTCTAATATGGGTTTAAAAGCTTCCACAGAAATAGCATACACTATGGATTCTTCGTTGGCTATGGCACGCATTTTATAATGGTCTTTTGCTACAAGAGGGCGAAGTCCGAATAGTTCGCCTTCATCGCAAACGTCTACCAATTCAATTTGAGAATTTTTCGTTTCAGTCAGTAAAATGGCACCTTCTTTTACAATGTAGAAATGTGGGTGTAAAGGTTGATCTTCATCAAAAAGCACCTGTTCTTTCTCCAAATACACAATAACGGTCTCTTTGGCAATGTCAAGTAAATCCTGTTTTGAAATAATATCAAAGGGAGGGTACTTTTTTAGAAATTCCAGTACACGTTCGGCTATGGTGTTTTTCATGTGATGATCTCGTATTGCATTAGTATTGACTTTTTATTCTCTCCATATTAAAGGGTAGAGGTACGTAAACTATTATTTAGATGATGCCAAACCCATTGATAATAGGCTGTTTTGTGGGGTACATATCCCAATTTTTCCCATGCATTTTTTAGTGAATCCAATGGGCGAAGTTCGATGGAATGTACTTCTTCCTTCTGAAGCGTTAGTGCGGAAATAGCTATAGGTAATTCGGCTATGTATATATAATGAAATTCCGAATCAATAAAAACGGGGCTGTGCTGATGAATTTCTTTAATTCTACCAATAAAGGTTAGTTGGTCCGCATTAAGTTCTAATCCTAATTCTTCTTTTGTTTCTCGAAGAATTGCTGCTAGTGGTGATTCACCTGCGGTAATATGACCCGCTACCGACACATCCCATAAACCTGGAAAATTAGATTTGGAGAAGGAACGTTTCTGCCAGAGGATCTTTTTATCTTCTGTATACAGCCATAAATGGGCGGTGGCATGAAAAAAACCATACCGATGCGCCTTTTCTTTACTGCATTGCTGCAGGGTATCTTGACCTAACGCATCGAGTATGGCTATTTGTTCTATCATTATTCAAAGTAGCTGAAACTCTCTCCCGACTTGATTTGAAGTAATGTTTCATAAATTAATTTAATCACATTCTCCACATCTTCGCGATGCACCATTTCTACAGTGGTATGCATATAACGTAGGGGTAGTGAGATTAAAGCGGAAGCAACACCGCCATTACTGTAGGCAAAAGCATCCGTATCGGTTCCTGTAAAACGAGAAGAAGCCATTCGTTGGAAGGGGATCTTTTGAGCCTCGGCAGTTTCAATGATACGTTCACGTAATTTATTTTGTACTGCTGGTGCGTAAGAGATAACAGGTCCTTTACCTAATTCAGTTTTCCCTTGGGATTTTTGATCAATCATTGGGGTTGTCGTATCATGACACACATCGGTAACAATAGCTACATTAGGCTTAATGGTGTGGGTAATCATTTCTGCTCCCCTTAATCCGATTTCCTCCTGAACAGAATTAGTGATATACAAACCAAAAGGTAATTTAACTTTATTCTCATGAAGTAGTCGAGCTACTTCAGCAATCATAAACCCTCCGGCACGATTATCTATGGCTCGGCAGACAAATTTATTCTCGTTAAGAACTTGAAAGGTATCAGGGTAGGTAATTACACATCCCACATGTACCCCCATTTTCTCCACTTCCTCTTTATCCTTTGCACCTATATCAATAAATATGTTTTCTAGTGTTGGTGCCTCTTCCTTGCCTGGTTTACGAGTATGAATAGCTGGCCATCCAAATATTCCTTTTACAATTCCTTTTTTGGTATGTATATCTACCCATTTAGAGGGTGCAATTTGATGATCACTTCCACCATTCCTAATAACATATATAAGGCCATTATCAGTGATGTAGTTAACATACCATGAAATTTCATCAGAATGTCCTTCAATGACCACTTTATAGGGAGCCTCTGGATTGATAACCCCAACAGCTGTACCATAGGTGTCCGTTATAAAGGTGTCTACATATGGCTTCAAATAATCCATCCATATTTTTTGACCTTCCCATTCATATCCGGTAGGGGAGGCATTGTTTAAGTAACGTTCTAAAAAGTCCAAAGACTTTTTGTTTAAAATTCCTTTCTTAGCCATTCTTTAATATTTTAAGCGAAAATAAGAATATTAACCTAGATTTTGCTATTAGAACATTGGATTCTTCTTATTTTTGATTGCTTATAAAGATAGGTTTTGAAACAGTTTATATACATAATAGTACTTCTATTTGCTCTGAATAGTCAGGCTCAAGATCCGGAGACTGGCGATCCTAAGTATGTTATTTTTTTGGGTGATACTATCTTTAGAGAGGTTATAGAGCTTGAAGATGTAATTGTATTTGATAATTTACGATTTGCTAGTCATGAAGAAAGGGTTCGTTACTATATATTACGTAGGCGTGTTCTTAAGGTGTATCCTTATGCCAAATTAGCGGCTGATCGCCTCACGGAAATGAATAGGGTATTGGATTCGCTTCCTAAGAAGAGTCAAAAGCGAAAATACACCAGACGTATTCAAAATTATATAGAAGATGAGTTTACGGAAGAACTTAAAAAGCTAACTCGTACTGAAGGGCAGATTCTAGTAAAGCTAATTCACAGGCAAACTGGAGAGACTACCTTTTCTTTAGTTAAAGAATATCGCAGTGGGTGGAGAGCATTTTGGTATAATAATACCGCGAGAATGTTTAATATATCACTTAAGAAGGAGTATGATCCTGTTAATGTTCAGGAAGATTATGTAATTGAAGATATTTTACAACGTGCTTTTGCGGCAAAAATTCTCCCCAAACAGGCATCTGCCTTAAAATTTGACTTTCTTAGTTTAACTAATAAATGGAAAACTAAGACGGAGGATGAAAAAAAATTGTAAGATTCATATAAATGACTTATCTTAGCTATCCTTTTTTTAGAGGTCAATTTTTTGACTCTTAAACCGTTATGTTTTTTAGGGTAATTTTTTGAGTTTTTTTATCCGAAAAGTTTGTTTTTAGAGAAAAAACCTTTCTATATTTGCACCCGCTTTCGAGAGGGAGAGAAGTTCATAGACAGTTTAATTTTTGCAGCTTTTAAGGGTTTAAAAAAAATTTCAAAAAAAGCTTGTCAGAATAAAAAAGAGTATTACTTTTGCAGCCGCTTTGATAGGGAAGTGAAAGTTCATTGAGTGCTTGATTTTATTGGTGATGAGGGGTTTTGAGGAGTTTAAAAAAAAATTCAAAAAAAGTTTGTCAGAATAAAAAAGAGTGTTACTTTTGCACCCGCTTTGATACGGAAGCGCAATTAAGAAAGAAATAAAGTTCATTGATATATTGTTAACAGCACCAAGATTACTTCGGTAAAATTGGAAAAAAGATTTAAGCAAATCCTTGAGTAGAGACTATTTATTGTATGTTTTATATTATATAAAGATTAACGATGAAGAGTTTGATCCTGGCTCAGGATGAACGCTAGCGGCAGGCCTAACACATGCAAGTCGAGGGGTAGAGGTTACTTGTAACCTTGAGACCGGCGCACGGGTGCGTAACGCGTATGCAATCTACCTTGTACAGAGGGATAGCCCAGAGAAATTTGGATTAATACCTCATAGTGTATAGATATGGCCTCATATTTATACTAAAGTTTCGGCGGTACAAGATGAGCATGCGTCCCATTAGCTAGTTGGTATGGTAACGGCATACCAAGGCAACGATGGGTAGGGGTCCTGAGAGGGAGATCCCCCACACTGGTACTGAGACACGGACCAGACTCCTACGGGAGGCAGCAGTGAGGAATATTGGGCAATGGTCGGAAGACTGACCCAGCCATGCCGCGTGCAGGAAGACGGCCCTATGGGTTGTAAACTGCTTTTGTATGGGAAGAATAAGGCCTACGTGTAGGTTGATGACGGTACCATGCGAATAAGCATCGGCTAACTCCGTGCCAGCAGCCGCGGTAATACGGAGGATGCAAGCGTTATCCGGAATCATTGGGTTTAAAGGGTCCGTAGGCGGGCTTGTAAGTCAGAGGTGAAAGTTTGCGGCTCAACCGTAAAATTGCCTTTGATACTGCTAGTCTTGAATAATTGTGAAGTGGTTAGAATATGTAGTGTAGCGGTGAAATGCATAGATATTACATAGAATACCGATTGCGAAGGCAGATCACTAACAATTTATTGACGCTGATGGACGAAAGCGTGGGGAGCGAACAGGATTAGATACCCTGGTAGTCCACGCCGTAAACGATGGATACTAGCTGTTCGGCGCAAGCTGAGTGGCTAAGCGAAAGTGATAAGTATCCCACCTGGGGAGTACGTTCGCAAGAATGAAACTCAAAGGAATTGACGGGGGCCCGCACAAGCGGTGGAGCATGTGGTTTAATTCGATGATACGCGAGGAACCTTACCAGGGCTTAAATGTAGATTGACAGGTTTAGAGATAGACTTTCCTTCGGGCAATTTACAAGGTGCTGCATGGTTGTCGTCAGCTCGTGCCGTGAGGTGTCAGGTTAAGTCCTATAACGAGCGCAACCCCTGTGGTTAGTTACCAGCACATAATGGTGGGGACTCTAGCCAGACTGCCGGTGCAAACCGTGAGGAAGGTGGGGATGACGTCAAATCATCACGGCCCTTACGTCCTGGGCCACACACGTGCTACAATGGCAAGTACAGAGAGCAGCCACTGGGTGACCAGGAGCGAATCTATAAAGCTTGTCTCAGTTCGGATCGAAGTCTGCAACTCGACTTCGTGAAGCTGGAATCGCTAGTAATCGGATATCAGCCATGATCCGGTGAATACGTTCCCGGGCCTTGTACACACCGCCCGTCAAGCCATGGAAGCTGGGGGTACCTGAAGTCGGTGACCGCAAGGAGCTGCCTAGGGTAAAACTAGTAACTGGGGCTAAGTCGTAACAAGGTAGCCGTACCGGAAGGTGCGGCTGGAACACCTCCTTTCTAGAGCAATAGCAGTAAATATGTTATATGCTCGAGTGATTTGCTTAAGCTGTTAATAATCAATACAGAGTCTCGTAGCTCAGCTGGTTAGAGTACTACACTGATAATGTAGGGGTCGGCAGTTCGAGTCTGCCCGGGACTACAACAAGTACTTATATTGATATAGGTATACGTTCATAAAAAGATATTGAAGGAAATTCTGGAAGTTGAGGATTGAATTATAAATTCAACATTCATAATTCAACATTCGCTTTAAGAAGGAATGGGGGATTAGCTCAGCTGGCTAGAGCGCCTGCCTTGCACGCAGGAGGTCATCGGTTCGACTCCGATATTCTCCACTAGGGTTATGAAGGTATGTACGAGAAAGTAAATACTGGAGCCGAAACGTTCATTGACATATTGAGATAAAGAGAAATACGAGAAAAACGCATATAGAAAGTATAGAAAGAAGAATGCATACCATAGGTATGTATTCAACACAAAAAGCAATAAGCTAATTAAGGGCGTATGGGGGATGCCTAGGCTCTCAGAGGCGAAGAAGGACGTGATAAGCTGCGAAAAGCATCGGGGATTGGCACATACGAATTGATCCGATGATATCCGAATGGGGCAACCCACTATGTTGAAGACATAGTATCCGCAAGGAGGCAAACCCGCTGAACTGAAACATCTAAGTAGGCGGAGGAGGAGAAAACAATAGTGATTCCGAGAGTAGTGGCGAGCGAAATCGGATTAGCCCAAACCTGATATGTTACGGCATATTGGGGGTTGTAGGACTGCGACATTGACTGTATAACGAATAAGAACTGTTTGGAAAGACAGACCAAAGAGGGTGATAGTCCCGTACTGGTAAGTTATATAAATCATAGCAGTATCCTGAGTAGCGCGGGGCACGTGAAACCCTGTGTGAATCTAGCGGGACCATCCGCTAAGGCTAAATACTCCTGAGAGACCGATAGTGAACTAGTACCGTGAGGGAAAGGTGAAAAGAACCGTGAATAACGGAGTGAAAAAGACCCTGAAACCATACGCTTACAAGCGGTCGGAGCCTTAATTGGTGACGGCGTGCCTTTTGCATAATGAGCCTACGAGTTACTGTTGCTAGCGAGGTTAAGTAATTAAGTTACGGAGCCGTAGCGAAAGCGAGTCTGAATAGGGCGCTTTAGTTAGTAGTAGTAGACGCGAAACCGTGTGATCTA